>JAYVWH010000989.1:0-2924 GCA_043786265.1 Kofleriaceae bacterium
GAGCGACAGGGCGGCGATCGTGTTCGCGCGCAGGCCGAGCTCGACGAGCTTGTCGAGGACGGCGTCGTCGGTCATGCCCGAGGCCTTGCGAAGATCTTCGCGCGAGCGCTGCGCGTCCATCTTCTCCTTCATCGCGCCGAGCTTCTCTTTGTTCTCCTTGTCGTAGAACTGATTCTCGAGTGCTCTACCGCGTTCTTCCAGAGATTCGGCCACGTCGGACTCCTTGTTGGGAGCTGCGACCCTATCAAAACTTTGAGGTATCGTCTGCCCGTGGTGCCACCCGTCTCCCCTCGTGCGCACAGAGCCGGCCTACGACTCTGGCTGGTGCCGATAGCCATTCTTGGCGGCATCGCGTTGATTGCCTTCGCGTCGGTCTACATGCTCGACCACGAGGTCACCGGGGGCCCGGGCGTGGCGAACGCCAAGAGCGCGCTCAGCCGCTACGTGCGATTCGAGCCCGGCTTCATCTCGGACGCCCTCGGTGGCCTCGCCGCGATGACCGCCGCAGTCCTCGGTATCGTCATCACGGTCGTCTCGCTCCTCGTCCAGCTCACATCGGCTCGCTACTCGGGCGTCGCGCAGATGTTCTTGCGCGACCGCACCAATGTCGTCGTGATGGCCTATTACGTCGTCACCTGCGTCGTCGGCATCGCGTGCTCGCTCTCGCTGCACTCCGAATTCGTTCCGCGTGCGGCGGTCCTCGTGATGATGGCGGCCTGCGCGTTCGGCCTGATCGTGATGCTGCCGTACTTCATGTACGTGTTCCGGTTCCTCGAGCCCGTCAATCTCGTCGCCCGCATCAAGAGCGAAGCAGTCAAAGACGTCCACGCCGGCGCGACCTCGCGCGACGACGGCACGATCACCGCCGCCCAAGGCCCCGCGCTCGCGGCCCTCGAAGAGCTCACGGACATCACGTCGAACTCGATCTCGGGCAAGGACAAGATCATCGCGAGCCGCGCCGTCGACGCGATCAAGGATTTCATCGTCGACTACCTGAGCATCAAGAATCGCGCGGATCCGCGCTGGCATCAGATCGGCGAGCGCATCAGGGACAACCCCGACTTCGTCGCCATGGATCCCGAATCCCTGCGCGTGCTCGAGGCCGATCGTACCTGGCTCGAGTGGAAGGCACTGCGCCAGTACCTCGGCATTTATGCCGAGGCGCAGAGCAGCATGCCCGACATCAACTACCTGATCGCGATCGACACTCGCTACGTCGGCGAGGCTGCGCTCGCGAAGAAGGACACCGCGGTCGTCGAGCTCGCGTTCCGGTTCATGAACTCGTATCTGCGCGCGGCGCTCAACGCCCGCGCGGTGCGCACGGCCTACAACGTTCTCAATCAGTACCGGCTCCTTGTCGAGAGCATGATCCGCGGCGGCGCTGACGACATGGCGATCGAGGGCGTGCGCCACATGATCTATTACGGCCGCACCAGCTACGACATGCAGCTCGGCTTCGTCACCGAGACCGTCGCGTACGACGTGTCGGCGCTGTGCGAGTTCGCGCACGCGCAGAAGCGCGAGATCGACCAGAAGATGTTGTCGATGTTCCTCGACCTTGATCAGCCGCTCCGCATGAAGAAGCAGGAGACGGGTCTGCAGGGCATCCGCAAGGCGCAACTCAAGCTCGCCTGCTACTACCTCGCCGTCGGCGCCGAGGAGCGCGCCCAGAAGATCGCGGTCGATATGGCCGGCGAGGAGCGCGCGCGTCTCGACACGATTCGCGAGCAGCTCACCCGGGTCACCTCGAAAGAGTTCTGGGAGATCATCGACCGCGGCCGCAACTTCGAGTACATGCCGCCCAAGCAGAAGGAGCAGATGGATCGCTTCTTCGACATGCTGCCGCCTGCTTAGTTCAGGTCAGATCATGCGCTGATGCCCATCGCGGAGCGAGGCCAGCTCCTCGAGACCGCGTGCACGCGCGTCAGCGATCGGCTCGCCTGCGGTGACGGGGACGCGAACCTCGTAGTAGCTCTTGAGCTTGGGCTCGGTGCCGCTGGGCCGCATGATGATGCGGCGTCCCCCGGCGAGCTTGAACACCAGGACATCGGATGGGGGCAGCCCGCCCTCACCCTTGCTGAGGTCGACGATCGTCTCGATCTTCAGCCCGGCGACCTCGGTGGGCGGCGCCGCGCGGAACCTCGTCATCGCGGCGCGGATCTCGGCAAGACCCTCGCTGCCGGGCTTGGTGAGTGACACCTGCTCGGTGACGAACAAGCCGACCCGGCGATAGATGTCATCGAGGTGACCGAGCACGGTGCGGCCGCGCGCACGGTTCCATGCGGCGAGCTCGGCGAACAGGACGCACGCCGAGACGCCGTCCTTGTCGCGAACGAGTGGGCCGATCGAATAACCGAGCGCTTCCTCGTATCCCATCACGAAGCGACCACCGTGCTCGCGCTCGTAGTCCATCGCCGCATTGCCGATCCATTTGAAGCCGGTCAGCGTCTCGCGATAGTCGGCGCCCGCTTGCGTGGCGAGATAGGACAGCAGCTGCGATGACACGATCGTCGTCGCGACCATGCGCTTGTCCTTTGGCGACACCTCGAGCAGGTAGTCCGCAAACAGCGCGCCGACCTGATCGCCGGTGAGCACGCGATATCCACCGTCGTCGTCGGGAACCGCTACGCACAGTCGGTCGGCATCGGGGTCGTTGGCGAGCACGAGGTCGGCATTGCTGCGCCGCGCGAGATCGAGCACGCGATCCATCGCGCCCTTCTCCTCGGGGTTAGGGAACGCGACCGTCGGGAAGTCCGGGTCGCCATCGCGCTGCGACGGTTCGGTGTGCACGCGCGGGAATCCGGAGCGCTCGAGCGCCGGCTCGACGGACGGTGCACCGACGCCATGCAGCGGCGTATACGCGATGATCAACGTGCTGCCATCGAGGTTCGGTTGCGCGCGGAGCTTGATGACCTCGGCGAGGT
>JAYVWH010000990.1:0-1749 GCA_043786265.1 Kofleriaceae bacterium
GAGCGCGACTACATCGATGGACTGCTTGGCGTGTACGAGTTGCAGCGCGTCGACCTCCTGCGCGACGTCTTCGCGTGGGCGTACGAGCGCTCATGCCAGCGCTATACCGTCGTCCGGGATGCGCTTCCCCAGCCCGACCCACTGCGACTCCGTAACCGCGAGCAGCTCACAGAGGTCGTGAGCACGATCGTTCGCGACGATGCACCGATCGATGACGCGCGGATACGCGCCCTCGCGGCGCCCATCGTCGTCCCCGAGGATCTCGGGGAGTTCATCGCGATGGCGATCAGCGAACTGAGCGGCTTGCACGAGGGCAACCTCGCTCGCTACCGCCTGCGCCTCAGCGAATTCCGTCGCTGGCGTGGGCGCCCACGTTCGGAGTGATACGCGAGCACCTTCGATTCGTCCGATCGACGGGTGCGTTACCGAGCTGGCCGCCGGCCTGCCGCGCAGTCCCGTCGTCACAACAAGCGAACCGCGATGGCGCACAACGGCGCCCTGCCCCGCGGTGGTCACGCCCTCACCGAGAGTTGCCCCGTGCCGCGGGCGCGCGAGGCCGAGATCACGCGCGCGACGTCGCGCGCATCCGCGACGCGCGGGTGATCTGCAGCGAACTTGCGGGTGAAGGACTCGACCGCCCGCGACGCGTGCGCGGTGGCCTCTTCGAGCTCGCCGCGGCCGTGCTCGACCACGGCGAGATAGTGGTGCAGCACTGTTCCGAGGCCGCGACGCTGTTGGGGATCAAGGTGACGACCCTGCGCTCGCTCGTGCACCGCGATCAGATCCCGCACGTGCGAATCTCGGCTCGCCGCGTGCGGTTCGATCCGTCGGAGGCGGACCATCGACAAGATGAAGAAATATGGACTTTCTAATAATAATTCAAGGTAGTTAAAGCGCTATACTCTTCGGGTTCTCCTGTTCCGCCTGGCCTTTCGCGCGTTCGTCGTCAGTTACGGACGCCTAGCTTTGGCGTCATGGATGGGGTCGGTGTGATGCAACGGTCAATCGAGGATCTGATCCAGGACTGGCCGTCCGCGGGCCGTTCCGATCAGCGCGGCGGAGTCACGACGGGTGTCGAGTGCGCAACGTAGACGATCGCGTCGAAGCACGTGCGCGGGATCGCGGTCCAGAACGGCGGTTGGCCGTACTCGGCAAGGCCGTCTGCACGCCACTGCCACTCGTGCGTCACGATCGCGGGTGCATTCGCGCGAAGGTCAACGAGGAATAGCGGTCGGTCGACCCGGGCGAGCAACGCGTCGAACGTCGGCGTGTCGGGGCCGTCGCCATGCACCGAGCCGATCGCGAGATAGTCGGCGCCGAACCGATCCGCGGCGTGCTGCCCGGCCGAGATCAGCTCGCCCGGCCAACCCGGCCACGCGATACGCGGGCCGCGCCGGATGTGTTGCGCGTGGGCGTAGACGAACACGCGGCCGACGGCACCCTCGCGCTCGACAGCCCACGCGAGATTGTCGGCCATCGCGGCGTCGCGCACGCCACGCTCGCTGGGATCTGGCAGGTCGCCAGCGTGTGTCGGGATCACTGTCGCCCGAAAATACGCTTCGAGCTGGCTCGCGTTGCGGGCCGCATGCCGCGCACGTTCGAATGCCTCCGTCGACGAGTGCGTCACGAGCGACCCACGCCGCGACTCGAAGCCGGCGACTAGCGACGCGGCCGCCATCGTGAGCGCGGTCCGCTGCGGCGCCGTTAGCTCCTGATATCCCGTCGTCGTGAAGCTCGGAAGAAGCGGCG
>JAYVWH010000991.1:0-8648 GCA_043786265.1 Kofleriaceae bacterium
GACGGTCGAGGCCCTCGCACGCGTACGAGCAGCACTCGACGGGACTGCGTCGGACTCGACCGCGCCGACACGCTCCGGCACTGGCACGGCGGCGGATCCGTATGTCGGATCGCTTGCGCTTCTCGATCTTGGAGACACGCGTGGTGGGGATCTCGGTTTCGTCGCGTATCCGTGTACGGCACGCGTGCAGACAGGGCACGAGCGCGTGTACCGCGTCGATGTCGCTACCCAGACAACGATCGACGCATCCGTGGTCGTTCGCGGAGCGGTCGATGTCGACGTGCACATCCTGAACGGCTCGACGAATGCCTCGTCATGTGTTGCGTGGGGTGACAATGGTGCAAGTGCGGTCGTCGGACCTGGAGCGGTGTACATCGTCATCGATGCTCCGGGTCCGTCCGCCGACGGCGAGTTCTTGCTCGTCGTCAGCGGGCGCTGAGCTCACGGATTCGCTCACGCTGACGATCCAATAGCTCAGTCCGCCTAGCGTCGGCGGCGCCTCCGGCATACGAGCGCGAGAAGGGCGAGCATCCACGGCAACGACGCCGCACTGGACGACTGGCAACAGCCCGAGTCGCCGCCACCGCCCGGACCGCCGCAGTCCGCGTCATCTGCGTCGACGGTGCCATCACAGTCGTTGTCCAGGCCGTCGTCGCAAACTTCTGTCGCAGGCACGACCTCGGCCGAGCACTCGGCCTGCCACGCGCCGCTGAAGCAGCCCTGTTGGCCCGCGACGCACATACCGACGTCCTGAGTGCCGTCGGCGCCCGAGTAGCACGCACGGACCTCGCCGTTACCGCACTCTGGCGCGGAACCATCCGTGGTGATCGCCTTGGTCGTGACCGCGACGCCACCTTGCGTGTCGCGTACGACGAGCGTCGCGGTGTAGCTGCCGCCGAACAGATAGCGGTGCGTGGGGGTCGCGCCGATACCCATCGAACCATCGCCGAAGTACCACTCGTACTGAACGACCTTGCCATCGGCATCGCCGCTCGCGCGAGCATCGAAGACGATGTCGATCGGCGCGGTCCCGTTCATCGGCGTGGCGGTGAACGATGCGGTCGGCGCCATCGCAACGGCTTGCGCGACGAAGAACTGGACCGTTTGCGTCCTGGGGTTGCCCGCCTTGTCAGAGATGGTCGCCGTCATCGTCACGAGCGTGTTCAGGGGAAGCGAGTACGGCGGCCCCAGCGGCGCGACGAACACGCGGTCGTCTTTGACGAGGAACAGGTCGCTGACATCGGTGCCCGCGGCGCGACTTCCGACCGCCGCGTTGAACGAGACGCGCAGTGTGGCCAGGTCGACACCCGATTGACCATCGCCATACTGCAGCGAGATGCGCGGATAGAGTGACCACTGCTGGCGCGTCGGGCCGAGAATCGCGAGCTCGGGCGGCGTGGTGTCGGTGCCAACCACTGCTGGAATCGAGCCCACCACTTCGGTTGTAGGTGTGCTCGCCTTGGTCTCGTTCCCGACGTGAACGATCGAGTAGTAGTAGACAACGCCCGGGCCACCCGTCGTGTCCGTCCACTGGAGCTCGCCGGTCGTAGAGTTGATCGTCACCGATGCGTCTCCGAGCTGCACCGCCGTCGTGAACTTGGTTATCGGCGCGACGAAACCTTCATCGGCGTGCGGGCTGATCGCAACCGTCTTGACGAGCACGCGATCGCGCAAGGGAAGGCCCGGCTCCGTGCTGCGGTACACGCGGTAGAACCGAACTTGCGACGCGCTCGGCGGCGGCAACCACGACAGCCGGACGCCCGCGTTCGTCGCCGACACCACGCTGGCGCTCCGCGGCATGTCCGCGGGTAGGCCCGACGGATCGACGTACGTGTTGACCATCGCGAGCACGCGACCGCCTTGGTTGCCCACCCACAGATCGACGGAGCCATCCCCCGTATAGTCGGCGACATCGAACGCGTTGATGCCGCCGGTCGGCGGTGTGAAGGCAGGCGTGAGCCCCGGCGTGAACGTAAAGTTGCCGGCGCCGTCGTTGACGAACACGTGCAGGTTCTGGCCCATGATGTCGGCCTGGGCACTCTGCATGTAGCCGGCGATATCGAGATCGCCGTCGCCGTCGAAGTCGGCGAGCTTCACCTCCGACGCGTAGAGCTTGCCGGCAAACGTGCCGACGTTGAACCGCGTCGCGGATTGTTCGCTGAAGTTGCCGGCACCGTCGTTGATGAACAGTGCGTAGAACACACTCGAATTGCCACCGATGGGGCCCTCTGCGCTCGTGAGCAGATCGAGATCTCCGTCGCCATCGACGTCGCCGAGCTCCATCGTGTCGCCGCCGGACATGCCGACCGTCGGCTGCCCGCCTTGGTCATAGGTCCACAGCGCGTCGGGGATCGTGAAGAACTCGCGCTCCGTGAACGTGCCGGTGCCGCCGTTGACGAGCACGAGCCCGCGCCGCCGCGTGCCGCTCATCAGCATGATGTCGAAGTCGCCGTCTCCATCGACATCCCCTGCGGCTACACCGGCCGCGAGTGCCGTCGAGTAATCGAGCCCACGCGCCGCGGTGACGTCCGACATGGTCCCCGTGCCGTCATTCGCCCAGACGGTAAAATCGTCGGGTTGACCGCAGTTGCGCGTGAGGCAGAACACGCCGGATGCGATCAGGTCGACGTCGCCGTCGCGCTCGAGATCGATCTTCACGATGCGCTTAGCGCTGCTATTGGCGTGCTGCCACTTGATCGAGAACCGCGTCGCCTGGTTCGCCTGGCAGGTGAACGCTTCGCCGTTACCACCCATGATGCTATCGAGATCGCCGTCGCCGTCGATGTCAGCCCAGGCAACGGCGTCGTTGCCGATCGCGTCCTTGTCGCCAAACTTGTAGGTCGCGCCGGTAACGGTATTCGCCACCGGGATCATCGTACCGTCGCCCGTGTTCCACAGCAGGCCGTAGCGGGAGATCATGCCGCGATCGAGCCGGCCGTCGCCGTCGAAGTCGCCGAAGTCACCGTCGTAGTAGTTCTCGTTCGTGTCGCCGGCTTCCGCCTGCGCGCCCTGGAAGTTGAACCGGTCGGTTCGTAGCGGATCGCTCTGGTCGGTAAAGCCAGCCCATGGAGCAGCAACGACTGCACTCGGCGTGAGCAGAGCGATCAGCAAGAACGAGCGGGTCATAGGCGAGATCATGAGCGGCCTCCAGTACGAGTAGAGCGACGACGACGAAGGACCAGGAACAGAGTGAATAGCGGTGCTGCCGATCCTTGAACCGGGTTGCTCGTGTTGCAGCCGCAACCTGCGGGCGACATCGGCTCTGGTGGTGGCTCGGGGTCGGGCTCGGGTACATCGATCGAAGAGATGTACGCGATGAGATCCAGGAGCCGTGCATCGTCGAGGCCCGCCGTGAGCTGCGCCTCGAGCGTTCCACTGCGGCCACGGAACACATCCCTCAAGGTGGGCGCGCTTCCGTCGTGATAGTACGGCGCGCCGTTCCAGAGTCCGATCAGCGTGGGCACATCGATCCCGGCCAGCGGACCGCCAAGGCGCATGCCGCTGCCGGGTCCAAGCGTTCCGACATCGACGAGCATGGCAGTGTCGAGCCGGCTGATCGTGAACTGCGGAGGAGCGTGACACTCCGCGCAGCGCAGCGCGGGATCCTCGAACAGTGCCTTACCGCGGATGGCGGCCTCGCCGAGGTTGCCATCACCGTCGCGCGCCGGGTTTCTGGACGTGTACGCCAGTGATGTCACGTACGCGGCAAGGTCGTCGAGGTCCTGGCTCCTGCCCGCGTTGGGAGCACCGAGCGGCGGATTCGGTGGGGCACCGTCGTTGGCCAACCCCTTGCCGCCGAACAGCTGCACGATCGGATTCTCGAAGTCCTGGATCTCGTCGAAGTTTCCCGACCAATGGACGAGTCCCTGCCCCATCCCCGCCCGTCCTCGCAGATCGGTCGTGTTGCGCAGCCCCTCGCCACCTTGAGTGAAGTCCCAAACCTGACCGTCGTTACCGCCGCCATCGGCATGACATGACGCGCACGCGACGTAGTTCGATTCCGAGTGCACCGGTTCGCGGCTCCGGTAGAACAGCCGCTTGCCGTTAGCGAGCGCGGCAGACAGCGGCTCGGTGCTCGCGACGACGCGGCTCGTGATGCGCGCGGTGGCGGGCGTGCGCACGTCGATCGCGAGCACCTCGCGGCCGAGATACGTCGCAACGTAGATCGTGCCGCCGTCCGGCGACACCGAGATCGCCTGCGGCGCGTCGCCCGTGTCGAGCCGAAGCTCGAACGGCACACTCGTTCCCGCGCCCGGATCGAAGAGCGTGGCCTTCGAGAGGTCGTAGATCGATACGGTGCCCGCACCTTGATGTGCGAGGTAGGCGTAGCGGCCATCCGGGGAGAAGGCGATCGCAGAGACGCTATCGGCGTCGTTGGTATCGATCCGCCGCTGCATCACTTCGGCGTTCGTCGCGAGATCCACCGGTGCAGCGAGCCCGCGCAGCCAATTGTGCGGGGCGACCGTCCCGCCCGTGCGGTACTTACCCACGGTCGTGTTTGACTTCAGCGCGCCGATCCACAGCTGTCGTCCAGCGGGATCGATCGCAGCCGAAGCCAGGAGATTGGGGATCCCCTGCCCCGACGACCCGGTATCGGGTCCCGGATCGTTCGCGAGCTCGATCGATCCGATGGTCGCGTGGGTCGTCAGGTCGTGCACGGTGACTCGCCCCAGTGCGCCGCGCGTGATGTAGCTCGTCACGTAGGCGCGTGAGCCGTCCGCGGTTACCGCGATCGCACGTGGATCCGCGCCGGTCGACCACGTCTCGCGCGAGGCGTGGTCCGCTGCGATCCACGTCAGAGTCCCGTCGTCCTGGTTACTCACGAGGAGTGCACCCGACGCGAGGACGACCACACCGTACGGTCCCGCTCCAGCGGCGATCATCTCGATCGCACCCGATGCGAGATCGACCGCGGCGATTGCACGCTGACCCTGGCAGGCGACGAACAGCGTCGTCGCGGCGTCATCGAGTGCGACGGTTCGAGGCCGCCTGCACACGGGCCGTTCCTCGATCAGTGCAAGCGCGCCAGCGGTCACCGACAGGATGCTGATGGTGTTGGAGTCTGGATTTGCGAGATACAGGCGATCGCCGCTCGGTGCGAAAACCATCGGGCTTGTCTGCCGCGCACGAGCTTGGAGCGGACGCGCGATCACGTGAACGATCTTGACGTCGATGCCAGTGTCCGCCCCATCGTTCACCGTCAACGAGACGGCATACGCCTTCGCGGACGCGTACACATGCATCGGCGCTGCAGCGGTTGACATGGTGCCGTCACCGAAATCCCACACGAACGTCATCGCCTGAGGCGCCGCGTCCGGGTCGATCGAATCCGCCGAGGAGAACGAGACCGCGTCCCCCACGTACGCCTGGTCAGGCGCCGTGACCTTTGCGATCGGCGCGAAGTTCTGCGCCCCCGCGGCGTGCGCGGACAGCGCTAGCCAAGCACAGGCCACCGCCAGGCCCCCAAAGCTCGGAACGCAGCCCACTGGAGACATCGTACATGACTGGTTTCCTGGCGGACTGCCGCCCCCGTCTCCGGTGGTAGTCGGGTGCGCCGCTCCACCCTCAGGGCGCGCATCTCAACTGCTGGATCTAACAGGGGAGTCCACGTGGCACGAGCAGTGCTCCAGCACGAAACCACATGTCACACACCGACGAAGAGGCGGCCGACGCTAGCTCATGCGGTGGCCGCGCAGGCGAAGCGCGTTACCGATCACCGAAACCGATGACAGGCTCATCGCGAGTGCAGCGAGCATCGGCGAGAGCAACCAACCGGTGAACGGATAGAACACGCCGGCAGCGATCGGGATACCGGCCGTGTTGTAGATGAACGCGAAGAACAAGTTCTGCTTGATGTTCGACATCGTTGCCCGCGACAGCTCGCGAGCGCGGGCGAGCCCACGCAGGTCACCCTTCACGAGCGTCACGTGCGCACTCTCCATCGCAACGTCGGTGCCAGTCCCCATGGCGATGCCGACATCCGCGCGAGCGAGCGCCGGCGCATCGTTGATGCCGTCACCTGCCATCGCAACCTTGCGGCCTTGTGATTGAAGTCGGGCAACGTGCTCGGCCTTCTGATCCGGCAGCACGCCGGCGATGACCTCGTCGAGGCCGAGCTTCTTCGCGACCGCGTTCGCCGTGGTCTCGCTGTCACCGGTCATCATCACGATGCGAAGGCCGTCCGCCTTGAGCGCTTTGATCGCCTCGGGCGTACTGCCCTTGATCGGGTCAGCAACACCCACGAGACCGCCGAGGGCTCCGTCGATCGCGACGAACATGACGGTCTCCCCGTCGGCCCGCAGCGCCTCTGCACGACTCTCGAGCCCACTCGGATCGACGCCTTCACCGTCCATCATGGCCCGATTACCGAGCGCGACGCGTCGGCCATCGACATCGGCACGCACGCCCTTGCCCGTGACGGACGCGAAGTTGACGACATCACCGAGAGCAACGCCGCGCTCCTTGGCGCCGGTAACGATGGCAGCGGCAAGGGGGTGTTCGCTCGCGCGCTCGAGACTGGCGGCGAGACGCAGCAGTGTCGCTTCGTCCTGCTGGGCCGCAGCAACCACGGAGACGAGGCGCGGCTTGCCTTCCGTGAGAGTTCCGGTCTTGTCCACGACGAGCGTATCGACCGACCGCATGACCTCGATCGCTTCCGCGTTGCGGAACAGTACACCCATCGACGCACCGCGCCCTGTCGCGACCATGATCGACATCGGCGTCGCGAGCCCGAGCGCGCACGGACACGCGATGATCAGGACCGACACCGCGTTGACGATCGCGTGCGCCATTCGCGGATCCGGCCCCGCGATCGACCACACAACGAACGTCGCGATCGCGGTCAGGATCACGACCGGCACGAACCACGCAGCCACGTGATCGGCGAGCTTCTGAATCGGAGCACGGCTGCGCTGCGCATCGGCGACCATCGCGACGATACGCGCGAGCAGCGTTTCGGAGCCGACCTTCTCGGCGCGAATGACGAGCGCGCCCGTGCCGTTGATGGTGGCACCGATCACGCGATCTCCACCTTGCTTCTCGACTGGAATCGGCTCGCCGGTGACCATCGACTCGTCGACCGAAGTCGTGCCATCGACCACTGCGCCGTCGACGGGAATCCTTTCGCCCGGACGCACGCGCAGTCGATCGCCGACTTGCACCGCGTCGAGCGAAACGTCTCCTTCGGTTCCGTCAGCGTTGATGCGGCGTGCCGAGGTCGCTGCCATGCCCAGCAGCTTGCGGATCGCGGCCCCTGTCGCGCCTCGCGCACGGAGCTCGAGGACCTGGCCGAGCAGGATCAGTGTGACGATCACGGCAGCGGCTTCGAAGTACGTGCCGACCGTTCCGTCGTGGTTGCGGAATGCACGCGGGAACACGCCCGGCGCGAGTGCGGCGACGAGGCTGTATCCGAACGCGACGCCCACGCCTAAACCGATGAGCGTGAACATGTTGAGGCTTCGATTCGCGAGCGACTGCACGAAGCGCTCGTAGAACGGCCATGCGGCCCACGTGCAGACCGGCAACGCGAGTGCGAGCTCGATCCAGACGCGCGTTCTTCCCCCGAGCACGGTCATGCCGACCATCTCGCCCATCACGATCGCGAGCAGCGGCAGACTCAAACCGGCCGCGATCCAGAAGCGGCGCGTCATGTCGCGGAGCTCTGGATCGGGTCCCGCATCGAGCGTCGGCATTCGTGGCTCGAGCGCCATGCCGCAGATCGGACAGCTTCCTGGGGCGTCGCGCACGATCTCGGGATGCATCGGGCACGTGTACTCGACCTTGCCAGCGGCAGGCTTTGCGGGCGCCGGAGGGACAGGCGCCGATGCTGCGGGTTTCAAGTACTGGTCAGGATTCGCGAGGAACTTGTCCTTGCATCGCGCGCTGCAGAACAAGACCTCGTTGCCGTCATGTGTCGTGCGGTGCGCAGTTGTCGGCTTGACCGTCATGCCGCAGACGGGGTCGATACTGCTACCGCCCTCGATGGGCTCGTGAGGAGGGTGCGCGTGGGCGACGTGGCCGTGGGACTGGCTGTGCTGCGACATTGACATGGGATCCTCGGCAGCTACGACGCCGCCGCTCCAACCTCATTACACATGCAAGAAGGGTCCCGTAACCGAGGCCACACCCAACTCGCCAATCCTTTTCGTTAGGGTTCCGTGAGGATCAGGTCCGGAAGCTTTGCAGAGTCGATCTCACGACCGCCGTCGAGCAGGTCGATGTGTACGTGATAAACAATCGCGCGTTCGAGACGTAACGACAGGGTCCAGTGACCCTCGGGGTCGAACGCGGTGGTTGCCTCGTAGACCTGGACATGGGTGCGCTTGTCCTTGAGCTCGATCCGGCCCGCGAGCTTGCCCGTTCCGAGCAGCCTGGCATGAACGGGATCGTGGCCGACGAGGGCCAACCTCACTTCGAATGGTTCACCGGCTTTCCGGAACGCGGAGATTGTTGCCGTGCAATCGAACAACCGTGATGTGCAACCGATCGTCTCCATTGCTTGCGCCGCATCGATCAGCGCGTCAACTGACGGTGGCACGCTCGCATCCGCCAACGGGACGAAGGCGTCCGCTTCGTGCGCGTCCGCCAATGCCCGGCCCGAATCCTCTGGTTGTCGGGCATCACTGACCGAGGTGCTGCCATGTCCACCG
>JAYVWH010000992.1:0-5395 GCA_043786265.1 Kofleriaceae bacterium
GTCGCGTGCAGCACGAGCACCGGCTGCGTGATCTGGTCGAGTGACGCGTCGACGACCTGCATGTATCGCATCAGCTCGCCCAGCGCCTTGAGTGGGATCGCGTCGTAGCAGGGGTTCTCGGCGCGGGCCTTGCGGTCGCGGACGTCCGAGCCCGAAAATTTCGGGACCTTCGTGAACCAGGGCGCCAGTCGCGCCAGGGTCCCCGCCTCGGCCAGGCGGGCGACATGTCGGCCTAATCCATCGAGCCAGAGGGGCGCTGCCAGTGAGGCCACGGAGGCCACATCCGTACGCCGGGCGGCGAGGTGCAGCGCAAGTAACCCACCGAGCGACTGACCAACCACCGCTACCCGACGGCAGTGCAGTCGCATCGTGTCGAATGCGTCCTCGACGGCGTCCGCCCAGTCCTGCCACGTTGTCGCATCGAGGGCGGCAAGCTCGGTGCCGTGACCGGGTAGGCGGAGTCCATGCACCTGGAACCCCGCGCTGGCGAGCTGCTGGCCAAGATAACGCACCTCATAGGGTGTGCCTGTGAACCCATGCACACACACAACCCCGACCTCACCGCCTCCGACGAAGTCGAACGGGGCTCCCGCGTTCGACTCGTTCGCCACGATGGTTTCGTTATCACACCGGTTCGCACATTGACAGGCGCGCTCTCGTGCGGTTGGATCAAAAGGATCACGTTGGGTTGCGTGTCGTTGATCCCCGAGCGTCGCTGTCATGAGTGAGTGGAAGACTCGCATTACCAAGGTCCAGGTCGTCAAACCGGCCAAGGAGACAGGCGAGGCGTGCCTCGTGCTGATCTATCCGCCGGGTCCCGACATGGGCAAGCGGTTCCCCCTCTCGCGCGCCGAGATCGTTCTCGGTCGTGGTGCCGATTGCGACATCCAGGTCGATCGCGACAGCGTCTCCCGCCGTCACGCGCGCGTGTTCCGCACCGGCGAGTCGTGGTCGGTCGAAGATCTGCAGTCGACCAACGGCAGCTACGTCAATGACGTGCCCGTGACCAAGTCCGTCCTGCGCGACGCCGACTTCGTGAAGATCGGTGCGGCCATCTTCAAGTTCCTCTCGGGCGCCGGCGTCGAGGCGAGCTACCACGAAGAGATTTACAGGATGACGATCGTGGATGCCCTCACCGGTGCCCACAACAAGCGCTACTTCCTCGAGTTCCTCGAGCGCGAGATCGCCCGGTGCGCCCGCTACCGCCGCCCGCTTTCGCTCCTCATGTTCGACATCGATCACTTCAAGGCGATCAATGACAAGCACGGTCACCTCACCGGTGACTACGTGTTGCGCGAGATGTCGCGCCGCCTGCTCGGTCGCGTCCGCCGCGAGGAGCTGCTGGCCCGCTACGGTGGTGAGGAGTTCGCCGCCGTGCTGCCCGAAACCGACATCACGGGCGCCCGGACCTTCGGCGAGCAAGTCCGCCGCCTGGTCGCGGACCAGCCCTTCGAGTACGAGGGCGACAAGTTCCCGGTCACCGTCTCCGTGGGTGTCGCGTGCGTCGAGGGCGAGGACATCGATGTCACCGCGTTCATCAAGACTGCCGACGACAACCTCTATCGCGCGAAGCGCGAAGGCCGTAACCGCGTTATCGGCTGACGGAACCGCGGCGCTGGCACACTAACCGTGGTGCGTTACTTTGCCCTGTCCGTCGGGCTGCTCGGGTGTGGGGATCAGATCGTGCCTCACGATGCGGCGGTTGCGCGTGTCGAGGTCGCGCTGGTCCCGAGCGCCGCGCCAGATGCGGTCGACGTGCTGTTCGTGCTGCAGGACTCGTGTTGCGCTCTCGACAAGCAGACCGTGCTGAAGCGCGCGATGTCACGGTTCGTCGACGAGCTCGCGGCCTTGCCGGGCGGATTGCCGAGCCTTCACATCGGTGTCGTGTCTTCGGATTTGGGGACATCGTCGAGTGGTGATGCTGTTCCCGCGCCGTCGGTCGGTATCGGCGCTGGCTCGTGCGCGGGCACGGGCAGGGCAGGTGCGCTGCAGACAAACGGCACGGTGCTCGTCAACGGGAACTTCATCCGCGACGAGACGAACATCGACGGTTCGCGTACGACGAATTACACCGGGTCTCTCCCGGCTGCGCTGTCGGCGATCGCCTCTCCCGGAGCGTCGGGCTGCGGCTTCGAGCAACACCTCCGGGCCGCGCAGGTAGCGCTTGCGGGCAATGCGGCGAACGTGGGCTTCCGGCGGGCCGATGCGGCGCTCGCCGTCATCATCCTCGCCGAGGACGAGGACTGCTCGGCGGGATCGACTGCGCTGTTCGAGGCGGGCACTGGCGCACTGGGGCCGTTCAACACCTTCCGTTGCATTCGATACGGCGTCACGTGCGACGTGGGTGGTGAGACGCCCGATGCGATGAACATCCTCGGCGTCAAATCCGGTTGCCACTCCAACGAGGACTCTCCGGTGATTTCGCCGGTGGCCTCGATCGTCGGATTTCTCGAGACTCTCGTCGACGATCCGCGCCAGCTGATGCTGGCTGTGATCGCAGGCGATCGAGAGCCCGTCGAGATCGTACTGCGCACATCACAGGGCGGTGGTGCCGGCACGCCTGCGATCGCCGCTTCATGCTCCGTTCAGGGTCCGAACGGCCCCGAAATCGCGCAGCCGGGCGTCCGTCTCGTGCAGGCGGCGGAGCTCGTGCGTCGTCATGTGGTCGCGACGTCGTGCAGTGTCGACGACTCGGCTACCGTCACGACGATCGCGCGACAGCTACGCGGCCTCGTCGGTGATCGTTGTCTTGCCGATGAGATCTTGCTGCCCGCCGACTGCGAGGTTGCAGACGAGCTCGTCGACGGGACGCGCTGGGCGATCCCCGCGTGCACTTCCACGCGCACCGACGGCTGCTACACGCTCGCGCCGGATACGTCGTGCACCACGACACATCAACTGCGTGTCGATGTGAAGCGCGTCGATCCCCCACGCGCCGGTACGATGCTGTCGGTGCGGTGTCGCGGGTAAACTCTGGCGGCTGGGATCAAGGACGAACCGCGGATCGCACGCTCCGGTAAGGAGCGCGTCCCGATTCGCGTTGGTCGCGCGAGCCAACGCATTGCCTTGGGTCGTGCCAACGGCCTAGACCGGCGTGTGTTGCCGCCGAGGCGTCGAGCAGCACCGGTAGGCTCACCGGTCTGCGCGGCCGGAGGGGGCATCCTCGACAGCTCAACAGCGCGCTCACGTTGGTCGTGCCGACGACCACGGACTCGGCTCGGGTTCACGTGGGTTCCCTCCGACGCGCCCACCCGATCCGCGCTCCTCGCGTGGCCCCGATAGTCTCCGGAAAAACGCGGAAAGTGCCCGCGCGAAGGATCGCGTTGCGCGCTCCGCAAGATCTCTGAACAGCGGCGTCCCGTCGTGCTCTGGCTCGCCTGTGCCACCACGAAACGTCGATAGTGGTGACGGTATCGCGGGTGCCCCGCTCAGCAGAACGCCCGGCGTCGCCTGGTGGACTTCTGGACGGCCGAGACGCGCTGCCAAGTCCGTGGGACGGCCGCCCAGAGCGTCCACAGGCGCTGACGTGTCTCCCACTCACCGTAGGAGATTATTTTGGGAGAAGGCGGAGAGTGCTCACGCGAAGGAACGCGATGGACGCGCGGCAGGATCCGGCGCGACCGTCCGGTCGAGATCGCGTGGCGTGCTCCGAGCCGAAGGAGTGGCTCGGCGCTGCCAGGAGGCTGTTGATGCCGTGAACGTGATGATGCTCGTCCCGCCCCGCCGCCGTCGCGATGCCCACATGTTCTGCTCGTGGGTCGGTTGTGGTCCCGCACGGCGACCGGATCGTCGTCGTGCGGTAAACGTGACACGTCGGTCAGGCAGCCGCCCGTCCCCGTCGCGATGCCCACGTGGGTTCTGCTCGTGGGGGGTCGGTTGGTCCCGCACGGCGACCGGATCGTCCTCGTGCGGTGAACGTGACACGTCCGTCCTGTTCTGGAGGAAGCCGTCGCCGCCGCGATGCCCACGTGGGTTTGCTCGTGGTTCCGGTGTGCGGGCGTTGCTGTCCGCAGATCGTCTGTTCGCCATTGCACGAATGCCGCCAGAAAAATCAATGAGAGATCGCGTCTTCGGTCGATTCTGTATTGACGACATTCTGCGGCTCTCTCGACGACGATTTCGCAGAGGCAATCTCATTGACGCGACAACGTGACGGCGCGCTCTCTCCAGGCGTTCTTTTCGCGAATCGAAATTGCTCGACGAAGAGCCCCGCGCCTCGCGCATATCGCGCGCCATCAAGCCGAAAAACCACGTGCTACAAGTTTGAAAACCAAGCAGAGGTGCGTGTCATGTTCGAGGCCGCGCTGCTTGGCGACACGGCATTCCTCCGCGATCGACTGACCGCGTGCGGCGCCCGCGAGCATCGCGCTGCTCGAGAACGAGCAGCGGCCCCCAGATGACCGCGCCATTCTCCATCGCGTTTTCGACGTGCGTCCTGCGACCGTTGACCACTCGGACTAGTCATACTAGTCTGAGTGGATGGCGATCCCAAAACCGCACAGCTCGACCTGGCAACTTCACGACGCCAAGGCGCGCTTCAGCGAGCTCTTCAAGCGTGCGCGTTCAGATGGCCCCCAACGGGTCGTCAAGCAAGGCGGCGAAGCTGTGGTCGTCGTTCTCGCTGAGGAGTTCGATCGGATGAGTGATCGGGCGGCACAACCCGCGTCGCTGGCAGAGTTCTTCCGGTCTGCGCCGACCGGAGGTGAGCCACTAGATCTCACCCGGAAGCACGATACGACGCGGACGCTCAAGTGGTGACACGCGCGGGATTTCTCCTCGACACGAATGTCGTGTCGGAGCTGATGAAACCGCGCCCGAATCGCCGCGTCGTCACGTGGGTGGAAGCCACCGTAGAACCGCTATTGCACTTGAGCGTGATCACGATCGGCGAGGTCCGGAAGGGCATAGATCTGCTGCGCGACGACGATCCGAAGCGTGCCGCACTCCAGAGCTGGCTGGATCATGATGTTCGGATCAGGTTTGCCGGAAGGTTGCTGTCGTTCGATGACGGCGTTGCCGAGCGGTGGGGGCAACTCGAAGCGCTGGCGAAGAAACGGCGTCTAACGCTGCCAACGGTCGACGCGCAACTCGCTGCGACCGCACTCCATCACGGCCTGACATTCGTTACCCGAAACACCGCTGATATCGGTCCAACGGGCGTCCCTGTATTCGATCCGTGGAACGAGTGAATCGGCTCGTCATCCGATGCCGTCATCATCCCGATCTCGGTGTCGCTGGTGCTGCGCCACATCGGTGGATAGAGATGCGGCCCCGAGCCGTGCCCGAGGCGAACCCGATCGCGTCCGTCGATCTGGTCGGACTTGCCACCGGCGCAGTTGATCGCCGCAGCGCGGGCACTGGGTAACCTACTCGCCGAACACCCTGCGCAATAGCG
>JAYVWH010000993.1:0-1582 GCA_043786265.1 Kofleriaceae bacterium
GATCGCGTTCGTCGGCTCGTGCCCGCGCGCGACGATGCTCTCCCGCTCTACGTCCAATCGGCCGGTGCCAAGATCGGGCGGTCCGGCGCCGAGTTGGTCGTCGAGACTCGCGACAAAGAGAAACACACCGTCAGGATCACGGACACCTCGCACGTCGTGCTGTTTGGTGCCGTCCAGATCTCCACGCAGGCCGTCCAGGATCTCTGCGACCGAAATATTCCGGTCGTGTACCTGTCGTCGGGCGGTTGGTTCTTCGGAATGACTCGCGGCATGGATCACAAGAACGTCGATCTCCGTCGACAACAGTTCGCCGCTGCCGCGAGCACGGAACGGTCGCTCCAGATCGCGCGACGGCTGGTAGGCGTGAAGATCCGCAACTCCCGCACGATCATTCGACGGAACGCGAGCGATCCTCCGACACGCACACTCCAGCGTCTCAAGGAGCTCGTCACGACGGCCGAGGTGGCAACGAGCCTGGAGTCGCTGCTGGGCATCGAGGGCACCGCGGCTCGTATGTACTTCGAGGCGTACGGCGAAATGCTCCGGCCTCCCAAAGAGGAGGGAGATCCCAGTGCGATGACGTTCGATTTCGACGGTCGCAATCGACGTCCACCGCGAGACCCAGTCAACTCGCTGCTCTCGCTGGGCTACGCGATGCTGGCGAAGGATCTGACGATCGCTCTGCAAGCCGTCGGATTCGATCCGTATCTCGGCTTCTATCACCAACCGCGGTACGGTCGTCCAGCTCTCGCGCTTGATGTCATGGAGGAGTTCAGACCGCTGATCGTCGACTCGGTGGTCCTCTCTGCGATCAACACGGGCGCCGTCAAGCTGCCGGACTTCATCCGGCGCGGCGGTGCGGTTACATTGACGCAAGCTGGTCGCGGCAAGTTCATCCGCGCGTACGAACGGCGAATGGACGAGGAGATCACACACCCGATCTTCGGCTACCGCATCAGCTACCGACGCACGCTCGAGGTCCAGATCAGGTTGCTCGCGCGATTCCTCACCGGCGAGATCGACGAGTACCCACCGTTCGCGACGAGGTGACCATGCGGAATCGGTACGTTGTCACCTATGACATCAGCAACGATGATCGTCGCAACAAAGTCTTCACGACGCTCCGCGGCCACGGCGACCACATCCAATACTCTGTGTTCCGTTGCGACCTCTCGGATAGTGAACGCATCACGATGATCGCCACGCTTCACCCCTTGATCGATCACAACGAAGATCAGATCCTCATGATCGACCTTGGTCCCGTCGACGGCAGAGCCGCAAATTGCGTCAACGCCATCGGTCGACGGTACCTAGCCCCCGAGCGCACCGTCGTGGTGATCTGAGGTGAAACGTGCTCCCTGACAACCGAATAGCCCACAGTCGAGCGGCGATTCGAGCGGTCGGGTGCGCAACGAACTCGGGTCGCCGCTCGACGCACTTAATTCTTGAAGGATCACAGGCTTACGTGGCGCGCGTCGCCATGCAGTCGGCGTCGACACCATCGCTCTACAACCGCTCGCAAGGCGGCCTTCAACAATGCGAAACTACTAATGATTACAGCCCGCTCGTCTCCGTCGACGTT
>JAYVWH010000994.1:0-3352 GCA_043786265.1 Kofleriaceae bacterium
CCACGAATCTTCCGGCGTCTGGTGCGCTCGTGAAGTTCACGACCCGTAGCGATCGACCGCGCGCGGCAGCACCCAAAGTGATCGCGCTCAACGGCGGCGACCCGATGAACCCGGAGTCGTTCCGCCCGATGTTCGAGACGTCGACGATTCGCCTCGTGTTCTCGGAGCCGCTGGACCCGCGCACGATCGCGCTCGCGGCTGGCTCGTTCGAGCTCCTCGATTCGGGCGGCGTCGCAGTGCCCGCGACGATCTTCTCGCACGGAATTCACGTCGCGATCGATCCCAAGGAGGATCTGACCGCGGGCAGCACGTACACGCTGCGTATCGGCACGCAGCTACTCGACATCGGCGGTCAGGCCGCGGCGTCGGGCACGTTCATGCTGACACCGAAGAGGAGCGAAGGTGCGCCGCTACCGCAGGTACTCAAGACGCGCCAGAAGGGCGACCCGGGACCGGAGCGCTCGCGCAGCGGCGCCGTGTCGAACGAGATCGTCCTCGACAAGCCGCTGATTGGCCGCGAGACATCGACGATGTTGCCGGTGTCGCTCAACGCGGAGCTCGGCGATCCCAAGGCGCTCGGTGGACCGATCGCGTTCACCATCCGCAAGGGTCAGCGCCTGAAGTCGACCGGGATGGACATCGCGCTTGGCGGCGAGATTCCGTCGGGCCTGTCGACCGGAAACGTTTGGATCGAGCTGCTCACCGATGCCGGTGGCCGGATGTATCGCAATCCGCATCAGGCTCCCGAGCAGCGGCCCGAGAACGAGCGCGCACCGCTGTACGTCGACCTCAGCATGGACGTCGCCGTGTACGCCGAAGATCCACAGGGCAATGCCGTGCTGACCCAGACCGTGCTCGGCGTGCAGGCAGTTGGAACGGCGCTCGCCACCGACGGCGTGCTCGCGATCGAGACGGTCGCTTCGATGGAGCTCGGCCTCCTTGGTGTCACGACGTCGCCGACGAACCTCGTGCTCGAGCTGATCACCGACACCAGCGCGAGCAGCGCGAACCAGAGTGACACCACGGCGCCGACGATCGTCGCGAGCTATCCCGATCAAAGCGAGGAGCACGCAGTCGATGACGCGGTCGACATCGTGTTCTCCGAGCCGATCGATCTCGAGCGCGCCCGCAAGGGCGGCCTGCGCCTCGAGGATACAAACGCGGTGGTCGTGCCGAGCGCGGTCGAGAGTCAAGGCGCTGCGCTCGTGTTGCGGCCGCGCGCACCGCTCGCGTACGGCAAGATCTATCGCGTCGTCTTCAACGACATCGCCGATGTCGCGGGTAACAAGCTGACCGCGCCGAACCTGAGCTTCACGACGGCGACGCTCGTCAATACCGACGTGCCGATGACGGTGGCCGCGGTCCACCCGGGCGCTGCCTGTGCGCTGACCGGCGCCAGTGCGACGAGCCCGGGCCGCTGCGCGGGTGGCAAGAACGATGACGGCCTGTTCGGTCTGTTCTCGATGCCGCCGAACGATCCCATCGAGGTCGCGTTCACGCAGCCGCTGCGCCGCGCGAATGTCACGCTCGGTACCGCCTGCGGCAACGGCAGCGTTCGCGTGGAGGAAGGTGATGCCGCGGCATGCACCACTTCCGTCCCGGGCACGCTGCTCGTACGCGATCGGATGCTCGTGTTTTACCCGGACCAGCCATGGGTCGAGGGTAAGAAGTACCGGCTGGTGATGGTCTCGGGCCCCGACGCGAACTGCAACGCGGGCGAGCTGTGCGGCCCGACGACGGCCGCGAGCTTCGATCCGCTCGGTGGCGGCACGAACGGTGCTGGCGGTGGGCCGCAGATGATCATTCCGTTCGTCGGTGGTCCGCGCACGACTGCCACCCACATGTTCACGACCGCCACACCGGTGAGCGACGTCAACGGATCGTTCACCCGCGACGGGAGCGAGCAGGTCCGCGACGAGAACCGGGCAGCGATGCGCATCATCGGTGTCACCGGCGGTATCGACGCCGCCGACTTCAACGACCCCGACTGCGTGCCCGAGACTCCGGAGAAGGAGAACTGCCTGTACCTGACCGGTGCAATGCCGACCGATCTAGGTGACGTCTCGACTTCGTGTGGCAGCACGGGTGCCGCGAAGTGCGTGCCCGTGACGCTCGCGCCCGAGGCGATGTACGGCACGTCTGTGTCGATGACCGCGACGGTGTTTAACATCCCGATCAACACGCCAACCGGGATGTCGGTGATGCGCGTGCGCGAGCCGAGCGGTGGTGGGCCGGTCACCGGCTACATCGTCGATCGCGCCGGCAAGCCGACGCTCGTCGTCACGCTCGAGCTCTACATGGACGCGCCGGACATGAATGTTCCAGCGTCTCAGCACGACCTGCACAGCAAGCCGCTCAGCGTCTCGCTCGAAGGGCCGATGAATTTCTTGCAGGATGGTCGCATCGCGATCTTGCTCGCGAATACGGCGGACATGCCCGTCGAGGTCGGCATCACGAACGCTCTGCTCAACGGCTCGGTCAAGATGATCGTTCCGACGGGCCAGATGAAGCTTCAGCTCGTATCACCGCCGCCGCGTGGGAGGGCCCTGTGAACCGTTTCGTCGTTCTCGCCGTGTTGTGCGCGCCGCTGGTCGCGCATGCTGACGAGCCGCGCAAGCGGTTCTACTTCCGTGCCGGTGTCGCTGTGGTAGCGCCGCTCGAGAGCTCGCACGAGATGGAGCTCGATGGCGTCGACGGGCCCGCGAGCCTCGCGATCCATGACGGTCCGATTGCGGGCTCGGGTGCGAGCGTGAGCAACGCGATCGCATTTGCAGCGACGATCGGCTGGAACACGCCCTATCTGAACAAGCGCCTCGGACTCGAGACGGTCGTCGGTATCCCGTTCTCGATGAAGTTCCAGGCGACGGGCACGCTGGCGACCGAATCGCTCGCGCCGACCGCGCTCGGGATCCCGACCGGCGTGATGCCACTCGGGCCCGAGCTCGGCGAGGCGAAGGCGCTGCCGGTGATCCTCACCGGTGTTTACGATCTCGTCGTCGGCAAGCGCATCCGTCCGTACGCCGGCGGGGGCGCGGCGATCCTGTTCGCGACCGGCGAGAAGGTCACGAACCCGCAGCT
This sequence comes from Kofleriaceae bacterium, assembly GCA_043786265.1. Lineage (GTDB taxonomy): Bacteria > Myxococcota_A > Polyangia > Haliangiales > Haliangiaceae > JABFXX01. The sequence goes on from JAYVWH010000994.1 coordinate 3,079, forward strand.
CACGGCCGTGTCGACACCCGAGATGAAGGTGTCGCCAGCCCCTGGCCTCGTGCTGCAGGCGGGTATCGACGCGAAGATCACGCATCGCGTGTACGCGCGGCTCGACGTCAAGTTCATCGCGCTGATGTTCGCCCGCGCGCGTGTCGAGCACGTTCAGGTGAAGACACCGGAGTTGCCGCTGTTCGAGACGGTCGAGGTCGGGACCGCTCGCATGAGCATGTGGGTCAACCCGCTGATCATCCAGGCCGGCATCGGCACTGACTTCTGACCACGG
>JAYVWH010000995.1:0-3740 GCA_043786265.1 Kofleriaceae bacterium
CGCCTCGCTCATTCCGACCTGCGCGCCTGTGATCGCGCGAGCGCTGCGACCCCGCAAGGTGAGTGCCGCAAACAGGCCGCTGCCCGACGCCTCCCGTCCGTCCCTCGACGCGACTTCGCGCCACCCCCCCAGCGTGACCTGATGCGCTCGGCCGAACGGAAGCGCGACTCCAGTGAAAGCGGCAAGCGAGCTCGCCGCCGGATCACTCTTCGCGGCCACGCCTGCCGCGATTTCCGGAGACATTCGGCGCTTCATCCGCGAATACGCACGCGAAGCAACAACGTCGAGACCACCAGGAAGCTGAACTGCCCTGCGATAAGCGGCGAGCGCGCCGGCCCAGTCCCCGGACCTCTCCAGCGCGCGTCCGTAGTCCCGGACCGACTCCGGCTTGGCGTTGCCGGCTGCCAGCTGGCGGCGAAGCACGAGCTCTTCTGCCAGCTCGCCCTGACCCTCGCGAATCCAGGCAAGTAGCTCGAGCCCGCGGCGGTTGCCGGGGTCGCTCGCGAGCACAGGGCGGATCGCACGTTCCGCCGACGCCCACTCGCGCACTCCGGCATGCATCTCCGCCTGCGCAAGCGCGGCCTCGATATCGCGCGGGTTCGACACGAGGAGCGTGGCGTAGAGCGCGTCCGCTGCATCTCTGTCTCCGAGCCGTCCGTCGATCCGCGCGAGCCACAGCATTTTCATTCGGTCCGTAAGCGGCCCGGCGAGCTCTGCGCGAGCGCGCTCGTGAACGGTGCGCGCTTCGGATATCCGGCCAAGCGCCCAGAGCGCTTCGCCGAGCAAGTAATGAAGCTCGGGATCCGGAACATCGGTCGCAGCCGATGCGCGTGCTAGCAATTCGGCGGCGCCTGCGAAGTCAGCGAGGGCGTGCGCGGCACGACCCGCCTCGCGCAGCGCACGTGTGTCGTTCGGCGAGCGCGCGAGAAGGTGACAATAAAGACTGCGCGCCGCTGCGACATGTCCCTCCGCCATCGCACGCTCTGCGTCCGCGCGAACAGTCTCGACTTGGGGGTAGATCTGCTCGCTGGGCGGCTGCGCCGATGCTGGGATGATATTCGCCGCGATCACGCACACGCACACGTGACAGAAGATCAGCGAGGTTCGCGGCACGCGTGTCGTCGATGCAAACACCTCACCACGCGACTCTGGTATTTCGTACGTCGTTCTACGCAGCGAAGCGCGCATCTCTTCGATGCGTCGCGCGGTGGCACGATGCTCGCTTCACTCGCGGCGATGCGCAAAGTACTCGTCCTCCTCACTCTCAGTGCGATCGGGCTAGCCAGCTGCGTGACTCCGACCGACGACGTCGGTCGCGGTGTCCCGCCCGCGACCGCGACTCCGCCGGAGCTTCCGAGACTGCCGTCCAGCGCTATACGCGTGGTCCCGTACGGAACCACCGGACGGGGGGCGGAGCTCGTCACCCGCAACAGCGGCGTGCAAGCGCTCGCCCTTGTTGGAGACCGCCGGATCACGCAGCGGATCCTCTTGCTGGCCGCGACTGGAGACGAGCCGGCGTACCTTGCCGCGAAGACCGCACTCGAGCGCGTGGGCGTTCACTATCGTGCGCTCATTGCCAGGTCCGAGCAGCTCACCGCAGCGTTGCTCTCCAATGGCGCGTCGACTTGTTACTTCAATGGCGTCGTGATCAGCACCTCCGGACTTGGTTACTGGAATCCAACAGGCGGCGACGGCACCGGCAGGTGGGAGTCGGCCCTGACGCCTGCGCAGTGGCAGCAGCTGGCCGAGTTCGAGGTTGCGTGCAGCGCGCGCGAGGTCGTTTGGTACGCCTACCCCGGCGCCGAGTTCGGGCTGGCAGCCGGACCCGCGTTCGATAGCAACAGCGCGGTGGACGCGCATCTGACGTTGGACGGTCAGTCCCAGTTCGTGCGGGTTCGCGATAGCGCGACGGTTCCGTACCGGCACGCATATGGCTACCGCGCGGCCATCGCGGACCCAGCTACAACGAAGGCTCTCGTCGAGGCCAACGACGGCGGGGTGCTCGTCGCATCGCACGTTGGCAGCGACGGCCGCGAGACCTTGGTGTCGACCGTCGACGCGAGTCCGTACCTCACGCATGCGGTCCTTCTCGAGTACGACTTCGTTCGCTGGGTCACGCGCACCCTGTTCGTAGGCAAGAAGCGCGCGTACCTCTCTGCCCAGATCGACGACATCTTCATCGATAATGACATGTGGGTCGTTGGCGAAGGCAACCGCGGCACGACCCAGTTCCGCATCACCGGCGCTGATGTGACCTCGCTCGTGGCGTGGCAAACCGGGCGGCGCTCCGCAATGCCGAGCGGCTCGACGTTCATTACCGAGCTGGCGTTCAACGGAGTCGGGACGCAGACGGTGCTCTACCCGGATACCTCGCTGCTCACTCAAGGCCGCGTCGCCGGGACGAACCTGACCTGGCTCAACCACACGTGGGACCACGAAAACCTCGACTCGCTGTCTCGGTCTTCGGTCAAGACCGAGGTCGAGAGGAACTGCACACTCGCCAAGAACCTGAGGTTGAACGCGTTCAAGTGCAGCGATCTGGTCACGCCCGATATGTCCGGGCTCGGCAACCCCAACGCGATCCTCGGTATGCTGGACGCGGGCGCACGGTTCGTCGTCTCCGACACGTCGATCACCGAGGCGTTGCGGCCGAGCAATCCCGGCACCAATCCAACGTTCAATGTCGGGCGGCCCAACCCGGTTAACTCCCGCCTCTATCAGGTACCGCGCCACCCGACGAGCATCTTCTATGACGTGGCAGCGAGCGCCACAGAACGCGACGAGTACAACTTCATCTACCGTTCCTACTTTGGTCGCGATCTGACGTACGTCGAGATTCTCGACAAGGACTCCGAGTTTGGTCTGTACTACTTGCTCCAGGGCGATATCGACCCGCTGATGTTCCACCAGTCGAACCTCGCGCGTTACACCGATTCGAGCGGCCGTGTGCGGTCGCTCTATGCGGACTGGATCGACGCGGTCGTTGCCAAGTACCTCGCGTACTCCGATGCACCTATCCTCACACTGGGTGAGGCTGCGATCGGCAATGCGATGCAAGAGCGCGGACAACTGAACGCGTGCGGCCTCACGACAACGCTCGTCGAGGTGGCCGGCGTGCGCAATCTCGAGCTCAGCTCGACGCGCGGCTGTACCGTGCCCATCACCGGACTATCGGCGCCCATCGCCGGTTCGGTCGAGGTCTACGCCGGCGAACCGACGACGTCGGTGGTCATGCTGGCGGGGGTGCCCCGTACGATCGCGTTGCCTTGAGCGGATGGCTGCTAACGAACACCGCCACCCGCCGCCGACAGGACACGTGCGACGCCGATGGTCGCCGTGAAACCCAGCTCGTTCTCCGGCGCAACGAGTGCCGGACCGACTTGCAGCTGGACGAGGTTGCGACCGAGCTCGATGTTCACCGCATATCCGCCCCATATGCTGCCGGCGAGCGTGTCGTAGCGTACCTCCCACATGACACCTGCGGACAGGTGATGATCGAGGAGGCCGTCGTTCGTGAGGCCAAGTGGCGCCGTGATGCCGGCATTGCCTGCGAAGTGCAGCGTGCGATCGCCGTGCGGAAGCGTCGCGCCGATCGCGACATGAATGGGCGTGGCGACGAGTGGCAACGAAACGTTGTAGCCGACGAGGAGCGCGATGGTCGGGTCAGCGGCCGTGAAGGTGCTCGTGACCAATGTGGAGAGATCGAGGACGCGGTCCTTGCGCGCTGGCCAGTTGATTGC
>JAYVWH010000996.1:0-4084 GCA_043786265.1 Kofleriaceae bacterium
CGTAGTCGTCGGCGCCGAGCTCGAGCCCGACGACGCGATCGGCTTCGTCGCCACGCGCGGTCAACATGATCACGGGGACGCGGTGCCCGCCGTCACGGATGTGCCGCAACACGGCGAGGCCATCCATGCCCGGCATCATCACGTCTAATAGAATCGCGTCGAACCCACCGGCCGCGAGTTGCGCGAGTCCTGCCTGCCCACCGCCAGCGTGGACGAGTGCCACGCCCTGCGGCTGCAAGTAGCCGACGAGGAGCTCGGCAAGTCGAGCGTCGTCGTCGATCAGGAGCACTCGCATTCCTTGCATCATCGCACGCTCGTGCGAGCTCACGGTTGGTGGGTTCGCGCGCATCGCTGCTCAGACGCGGTACGGGTTGTTGCCGCCGCGGCCTTTGCGCCACGAGCCGTTGTCGAGCAGGTTGGCGAGCTGCTCGCGCTGATTGTCGGCGAGAAGCGCGTGGATGTTGCGCAGCGCCTCGAGGACCGCACCACGTGTTTCACCGGTCGCGCCGTCGACGCGCCCGAGCACTGCGCCGAGCGAGGCGTCATCGAGGACAGGGCCACGGATCGCCGCGGCGAGGTCACCGCAACCATCCTTCAATGTGGAGCGTGCGGCGTGCAGGCGCTCGTGCAGCTTGTCGACCTCCGCGATGATCGCGCGCTCCTGCGCCGGTGATGCGTCGATGTGAGCGAGCGCCATGTGGAGACCGGCGCGGCGATGTCCCCACATTCCGCCACGGCCGTGCCCGTGATGACGGCCGTGCCAGCCGTGCGAGTGCTGGTGGTGCCAGCCGCCGCAGCCTCCGCCGCGGCCACAGCGCCGTGCCTTGCGAGCCGCCACGAATCCAAGAACGCCGAGTCCGAGTGCGATGCAGATCATGAGTTGTTTCCTTTCACCAACCCAGGATGGCAACCGTGTGTTGCGCGACATGCTGCCGCTTCGTTACGAAACCTTGCAGCGTGCAAGTGCCCGCCGTGGCTTCTGAATCCGTCCGGTGTCCGCCGCCTGCCGGACAGGTGCGTCCGGTGTGCGGCCAGGAGGGCCCCTAACCGCGCGAGACCCGGACCACGCGCGTGTGGCCTGCCGCGTGCTGTAGGCCGACCCATGCTCTCCCTCGTCCAGTCCGCCACTCTTGTCGGGATCGACGCCGTCGCGGTCGCGGTCGAGTGCTCGATCGTCGCCGGCCAGCTGCCCGCCCTCAGCATTGTTGGCTTGCCGACCGCGTCCGTCCGCGAGGGCGCCGTGCGAGTGAAGAGTGCACTGTCTGCCGTCGGTCACGAGGTCCCGCAGCAGCGCGTGACCGTGAACCTCGCGCCGGCCGATCTGCGCAAGCCGGGCTGCGCCCTCGACCTGCCGACCGCGCTCGCGATCCTGTTCGCGACCGAAGTCTTCGAGCCCGCACTGCTCGACGACATTCTCATCCTCGGTGAGCTCGGCCTCGACGGATCCGTTCGCAAGGTCCCGGGTGTTCTCGCGTCCGCGATGCTCGCGAAGGAGCGCGGCATGCGCGCGATTCTCGTCCCCGATGCCAATGCCGCCGAGGCCCTCGTCGTCGAGGACCTCGAAGTCTACGGCGTGCGCCACCTGCGCGATGTCGTGCGCGCGCTCGCCGGCGAGACCGGGCTTCCGCGTCCGACCGCCGGTACTCGCTGGAGTGCGAGCACACCGAAGGGGCCCGACATGGCGGATGTCCGCGGCCAGCACACCGCGCGCGCGGCGATCCGCCTCGCCGTCGCGGGAGGTCACAACCTCCTCCTCTCCGGTCCGCCGGGTACCGGCAAGACTATGCTCGCGCGTCGCATCCCGAGCGTGCTTCCGGCGATGACACGCACCGAGGCCCTCGAGACCACGAAGATCTACTCCTCACTCGGTCTCGCCAACCAGGGCCTGATCGACGAGCGCCCGTTCCGTGCACCCCACCACACGATCAGCGGGGCCGCGCTCCTCGGCGGTGGTTCGACACCCAAGCCCGGCGAGATCTCGCTCGCACATAATGGTGTGCTGTTTCTCGATGAGCTTCCCGAGTTCGCGCGCGCTCCGATCGAGGGTCTGCGCCAGCCGCTCGAGGAGCGGAGCGTCACGATCGCGCGCATCAACGGCACGCTGCGCTTGCCCGCGTCCTTCATGCTCGTCGGTGCGGCCAACCCGTGCCCGTGTGGTTGGTCGGGGTCCACCGTCCGTGAGTGCACCTGCAGTCGCGGTGCGATCGAGCGCTACCGTTCGCGCCTCAGTGGTCCGCTGCTCGATCGCATTGACCTCCAGGTCCTCGTCGAGCCGGTCCCACTCGGAGAGCTGCGCGCCGAGCAGGACGGTGAGGCGTCGGCCGTCATGCGTGACCAGGTCGTCGAAGCGCGCGAGCGTCAGATTCGCCGGCTGGCCCGCTGGGGCCTGCGCTGCAACGCCGAGATGACCTCGCGTGTCCTTCGCGCCACCTGCCCTCTCGATGAGGCGAGTGAGCTCCGGCTCGCGGAGATCGTCGCGGAGAACCGCTGGCTGAGTGCGCGCTCGATCGATCGCATCATCAAAGTCGCTCGCACCGTCGCTGATCTAGACGGGCTCGATGACATTGATGTCGGTGCGATCGACGAGGCCGTCGGCTACCGCGCGCTCGATCCGCTCGCGGACGTGACAGCGAGCACCCTCGGTCAGCGCCGCAGGTCCATCTCGTTGCCGCGAGCACGTAGCCGCAAGCAGCGTCGTGCTCCGACGTCTGCAGACCCTTCGTCCACCTTACCGCCCCTGCCAGACGCATCACCGCCGTCGCACGCATCACCGCCGTCGCAGGCATCTCCACCGTCGCAGGCATCACCGCCGTCGCAGGCATCACCGCCGTCGCAGGCATCACCGCCGTCGCAGGCATCACCGCCGTCGCAGGCATCACCGCCGTCGCACCCCTCGCCTTTACCGCCTGCGTCGTTGCTGTCCGAGCCATCGCCCCTGGAAAGGATCCAGTCATGAGCCCGCTCGCGTGTCGCATCTACAAGCAACTCGTCACCCGTGTCCGTCGCAGCAAAGTCTCTGTCACCTACGGCGAGCTCGCCGCTGCCGTCGAGGTCCACCATCGCAGTCCCGCACTGCACATGGCCCTCGGTGAGGTGAGCAATGCGTGCCGACACAACGACCTCCCGTGTCTGCCCGCGATGGTATGGGGCGCGGCCACCCACCGGCCGAGCGACGGCTATTACAAGGTCGCCCACCCGCGCGCGCAGACGGACGCCGCACGCATCGCGGCATGGGAGCGTGAGCACGCCAAGGTCGTGAGCTCGGCCGAGCGATTTCCGCCCAAACTCGATTGACGGCCCCTTCGACCCACATTCCGCCGTGCTCGATGTCGAGGGCGCTCCTCAGGGAGCCTTGTAGGACTCGAATAGGGTCGCGACGTCCGCCGCATCGAGCGCACGACCGATCACCAGCACTTCGTCGATGGATCCCTGGAAGTGAAAGTTGGGCGCGGAGTAGGCGAGTGCGCCGATCCACGGTTCGTAGCTGAAGGGCAGAACCGCTGTAGTCACAGCTCGTGTGGTGAGCTGGACACCATCGACGAAGATGCGGCTGATCTGGCCGTCGGTGGTCCCGACGATATGGGTCCAAACTCCGAGAGGAAGCGGCGAGCCGCGCGCGACGATTGGAGATCCACCGGACCAAATGTTGATCGCCGGGCCGGAGCTGTAGTGCGATGCCCACAGGGAGTAGCCCTCGTACGGACCGCAGCAATCGCGGTCGTTGGACAGGATGACGCCGTACTCATTGTTGGCTGCAACGCGCACCCACGCGGCGAGGGTCAGCGGCCCGGTCTAGTCGCGAGCTTCGGACCCGCGGTGATGTGAATCCCGGCGGAGGCGACACCAATATCGATCGCGTTACCGCGCACACCGGGGATTCCCGCGGTCGGACACACGGTGCAATCACCGTGATTCGCCAACGGCGAACGATCGACGAACCGAGCCGCACCTGCCGCCTCGTCGAGCGGCCAGTAGGCGATCAGATCCGGATCGGCCGATAGGTCGTTGGGGTCGAAGGAGATCCGGCCGCACGCGGTGAGCAGCACGGCAAGCACGAGAAGCGCGCGGTTCACGATCGCATCAT
>JAYVWH010000997.1:0-5980 GCA_043786265.1 Kofleriaceae bacterium
ACGGGCGCCTGCGCACCGACGACGATGCCACCCTCGAACTGCAGCACGTGCGAGCCAAAGTTGAGACTGACGGCGCCGGTCAGCCCGCGCGACGCGAAGCCAAACAGCGCGCTTCCCCACGGGATGGTATCGATGCGACCGCTAACAGCACCCGACCGCGAATCCACGAGGCGTCAGTGTACCCGACCACTAACAGAGCAGATCAAGTTTCGGGCGGAAGGCGCCGCACCGTTGACACTACGGCCGCACCGCCGAATAACCAGCCCAGCCCGCAGATCACGGCGTACCAGCTTGCCCCGACCACCCCGGTCAGCAGTGCGACCAGGCCACCCGCCATCATCAATCGCGACAGCGTGCGACGGCGCTGCACTTCGTCGTTCGCCGGAACGAGCGCTCGCAGCTCGGCGTTCTCTCGCTCGAGTTGCTCGATCCGCTCTCGGTCGTCCACGCGACGAGTGTACGATGCACGCGTGCTCGAAGTCGGCGAACCGATGCCCGACGTCACGCTGACCGGCGAATCCGGGCCCGTGCGCCTTCGCGATCGTCTCACCGGCAAGGCGCTGGTCGTCTACTTCTATCCCAAGGACGAGACGCTCGGCTGCACCGTGCAGGCGTGCAGCTTTCGCGATCAGTACGAGGACTTTGTCGCCGCGGGCGCTGAAGTGATCGGCGTATCGCGTGACGACTCGGCGTCGCATGCGGGCTTCAAAACGCACCACCGCCTGCCGTTCATTTTGCTCACCGATCCGGACGGCCAGCTCGCGAAGGCGTGGGGCGTCAAGGGCCGCCTCGGCCTCGGCGGTCGCGTCACGTTCGTGTTCGACAAGACCGGCGTGTGCCGTCATCGCTTCGATTCGACGCTCCGGGTCGGCAAGCATGTCGACGATGCGCTGAAGGTCGTCAAGCAGCTCGCAGCCTGAGTCGCGCGGTGATCGGCTAGTCCGCACCGCGAACGATCGACCTCATCCTCGCGTACAGACACGCTTCACGCCTTGAGGGCGGCGACGACCTTCTCGACCGCGCTCTTGGCGTCGCCGAAGAGCATCTTCGTCACCGGCTTGTAGAACAGCGGGTTGTCGATGCCGGCGTAGCCCGCCGCGCGCGATCGCTTGTTGACGATCACGAGCTTGGACTTCCACACCTGCAGCACGGGCATCCCCGCGATCGGGCTCGACGGATCATCCTCGGCGGCCGGGTTTACGATGTCGTTCGCGCCGATCACGATCGCAACGTCCGTGGTCGGGAAGTCCGCGTTGATCTCGTCCATCTCGAGCACGATGTCGTACGGGACGTTCGCCTCGGCGAGCAGCACGTTCATGTGGCCCGGCAGGCGGCCGGCGACCGGATGGATCGCGAACCGGACGTTGATGCCTTCGTTGCGCAGCAGATCGGTCAGCTCGCGAACGGCATGCTGCGCGCGGGCAACGGCCATGCCGTAGCCGGGGATGATGATCACGTTCTTGCTCGCCTTGAGAGTCGCCGCGAGAGCGACCGCGTCGATCTCCTGCACTTCGCCCGGCGGGGCTTGCTCGCCCTTCTTTGACCGCGGCGGGGTGGCACCGAAGCCGCCGAAGATGACGTTCCAGATCGAACGATTCATCGCGCGGCACATGATGTACGAGAGGATCGCACCGCTCGAACCGACGAGCGCACCGGTGATGATCAGCAGGTCGTTTTGCAGCATGAAGCCGGCCGCAGCCGCGGTCCATCCCGAGTAGCTGTTGAGCATCGAGACGACGACCGGCATGTCCGCGCCGCCGATGGCAGCGACGAGGTGAACGCCGAGAACGCTTGCGATACCGACGGCAACGAGCAGCTTCCACAGCTCGGGATGCTGCGCGTAAAGGACACCGCACACGACGATGCCGGTGAGCATTGCCAGATTGAAGAAGTGTCGCGCCGGCAGCAGTAGCGGCTTGCCGGACACTGAACCGCGCAGCTTCAGGAAGGCAAGGATCGAACCCGTAGTGGTGATCGCGCCGATGATGATGTCGACAAAGACCTCGATGCGCTCCGCGATGGGAAGGAGCTCGTGTGCCTCGGCCGCACGCAGCTGTAGCGACATTCCGACGAGCACGGCCGCCAGACCGACGAAGCTGTGCAGCAGCGCGACCAGCTCGGGCATCTGCGTCATCCCGACGCGCAACGCCATGAGCGCGCCCACCACGACCGCAAGGCCAATCGAACCGAGCAGAAGCGGATGGAATTCCGCGCCCCGGAACGACAGCGTCGCACCGATCGCGATCGCCATGCCGACGACGCCGTACATGTTGCCGCGCTTGGCAGTCTGCTGCGACGACAGCCCGCGCAGCGCAAGGATGAACAGGACTGCGGAGAGGAGGTAGGCGACCGTCGCGAGCGCGTACCAGTGGGGAATTGCGTTGAACATGCGCATGCGGCTACTTCCTGAACATCGCGAGCATGCGTCGCGTCACGATGAAGCCGCCAGCGATGTTGATCGTCGCGAAGAATGTCGCGACGACCGCCACGATCACCGAGGTATGCAGCTTGCCGCTACCGGCGAGCAAACCGCCGACGACAATGATGCCGCTGATCGCATTGGTCACGCTCATCAGCGGCGTGTGAAGCGCGGGCGTCACGTTCCACACCACCTGGAAGCCGATGAACACGGCCATCACGAACACCGCGAACCGCTGGATCAGCTCCGTCGTCTCCGCCGAGCTGAACGCGTCGGGATTTTGGAATCGCAGCGCGACCCACACGATGGCCGCGAGGATACCGAGGACAGTGAGGATCACGCCCGATGCCTTCGACGGTGCACGCGCGGCGGAACCGTGACCGTGGCTCTTCGCTGGTGCGGCCGCGGCGGCCGGCTTGGGAACGGGCGCAGCTGCTTTCACCGGCGTCGGCGCGCCAGCAGGCGTCTCGACCTTCTTCGCGGGCGGAGGAGGCCAGCGCTTCTCGCCCTTCTCGAGCACGAGCGCGGGACGCACGGCATCGTTGTCGTGATCGACCTTCCAGCCGGCAGCGCCGCCCATCTCGTCGAGGAGATGGAACAGATTCATGCCGTACAGGTCGCTTGCGACGGTCGCCATGCGGCTCGGCAGGTCGGTGTAGCCGATGACCTGGACACCGTTGACGTCGGCGACCTCGCCGGGCTTGGTGTACTCGCAGTTGCCGCCCTGCTCCGCGGCGAGATCGACGACGACCGAGCCGGGCTTCATCAGCTCGACCATGTCCTTGAGCCACAGCTTCGGCGCCGGCTTGCCCGGGATGAGCGCCGTGGTGATCACGACGTCGACTTCCTTGGCCTGCGCGCGGAACAGCGCGTACTCCGCGTCGATGAACTCCTTGCTCATCTCCTTGGCGTAGCCGCCCTGCCCGTCGCCCGACTCGTTGACCGTCACGGTGAGGAACTCGCCGCCGAGCGACTTCACCTGCTCTTCGGCTGCAGCGCGCACGTCGAAGGCGCGCACGATCGCGCCCATGCCCTTGCCGGCACCGAGCGCTGCGAGACCGGCAACGCCCGCGCCGATGATCAGGATCTTGCCGGGCGGAACCTTGCCCGCGGCGGTGAACTGGCCGGTGAAGAAGCTGCCGAACCGGTTCGCTGCCTCTACGACGGCGCGATAGCCCGAGATGTTCGCCATCGACGACAGCGCGTCCATCTTCTGGGCGCGGCTGATGCGCGGGACCTGGTCCATCGCGAGGACGGTGACCTTACGCGCGGCGAGGTTGGCGACGAGTGCCTCGTTCTGGCCGGGATAGAGGAACGAGACCAGGCAGCCACCTTCGCGCAGCTGATCGACCTCGTTGTCCTCCGGTGCACGAACCTTGAGGACGATGTCTGCACCCCACGCGACGGCGCGATCGACGATCGCGGCCCCCGCGGTCTCGAACTGGGCGTCGGGAAAGTTGGCGTCGACGCCCGCGCCGCGTTCGACCGCGACTTCCCACCCTGCCTTGATCCACTTGGCGACGACGTTTGGCGAGGCGGCGACACGGCGCTCTCCGGGCCGGGTCTCCTTGACGATGCCTAACTTCATCAGTGGGCGAACCATGCCAAAGTTCGGCCTGTGGAAGCAATCGAAGTGGGCGGTCTCGTCCTCCACAAGGGCACGGTTTCGCACCCATTACTGGGCCCCGCGCACGTCATCGAGCACGCAGGGCGGCCAATCACCGCGATGTCAGCGATCGACTGGGATCGGCCGACGCAGATTCCAGCGATCGCAGAGCCCCGCGCCTTGCCTCCCGGCGCCGGAACACTGCTGATCAACGACATCGCCGAGCGTGCTCTACGGGCAGGCGTCCAGACGCTCCGCTACGCAGGGCCCTACCCGACCCACGCGCTGTTCGCGTCGCTGCTGCGTTCGTTTCGTACGACCGGCACCGTCGAAACGTTCACCGCGAACGTCCTCGACCGTGCGATGCGCATCGCGCACGACGAGGTCGAGGTCGACTTCACACCCGCGCCGTTCACTCGTACACCGAGGAGCTACGGCTATGTCGACATCCGCGACGATGCGGCCGATCGCGTCCAGATCGATCGCGTCGTCTACGATCACCAGGAGCAACCGAGCTCGCTCGCGCGATTGCAGGCCGGCCGGGCGATCGACTCCGCGCCGCCTCCGGCGCCGCTGCGCGGGCTGGCAAAGCCATCCCTTGCGGTCGACTCCGCGCCGCCTCCGGCGCCGCTGCGCGGGCTGGCAAAGCCATCCCTTGCGATCCTCACCGTCGGTGTCCCGATCGCGCAGATCGCTCAGCTCGACGCCGCATCGCAGATCGTCGACGGTCCTCACCCGATTCCTGCGTTCCAGACCGCAGCGAATGGCACCGCGTTCCCCGCTGCGCTCCTCGCCGAGCTCGCCGAGGCCGCGATGGTCTTCGTGCCCCCTCCGCTCGCAAGCGACGTCGCCGAGAGGATCCGGTCGCGCACCGTCGAGTGGGCCGACCTCGGCTGGCGCGCCACTGGGAATATCCAGGGCGGCTTTGCCGTCCACGTCGGGTTCCTCGCGCTCGCGAAAGATCACATGGATCTGTTCGCGCAAAGGCTCAGCTATCACCTCGCGTCGATCGCGCAGTCGACCGTGCTGGACGAGCTGATGGCTGCTCGTCGTCGGTCGTAGTCATCGAACCGCCGGTCTGCGCGAACTGCTCGAGATCGAGCTCGAACTTCCACGGCCCGCGGCGGGTCGGCTCGTCGAGCGCGCGCGCGAGCATCTGTAGATAGTCGAGCCGCGGAACCTCGTACGCGCCGAACCGCTCGAGGTGGTCGGTATGGACCTGACAGTCGACGAGACCGATGCGCCACTCGTCGAGCTGGCGGATGCTCGCCACGAACGCGATCTTCGACGCATCGGGCGCCTTCGCGAACATCGACTCGCCGAAGAACGTGGCCCCGAGCGAGACACCGTAGAGCCCACCGACGAGCTCGGTGCCCTGCCACGCCTCGAACGAGTGCGCGAAACCCAGCTCGTGCAGCTTCATGTACGCCTCGACCATCTCGGGGATCAGCCACGTGCCGGACTGCCCCGGGCGCGGAACCTGGGCGCAGCTCTCGAGCACCTCGCGAAACGCGGTGTCGGTCGCGAGCCTGTAGGGCTGGCGCTTGATCGCCTTGCGAAGGCTACGCTGCACGATCAGATCGCGCGTCGTCATCACCATGCGCGGATCGGGCGAATGCCACAGGATCGGGAGGTTCTCCGCGTACCAAGGAAAAATGCCCTGCGTGTAAGCGAGCAACAGGCGCTCCGGCCGAAGGTCCCCTCCGAGCGCGAGGAGGCCGTCCTCGGCAAGGTGGACCGGCGGAAACACGAGTCGATCGTCGAGCCGGAAAACCGGCATTGGAGGAGTGTAGCGGATACAGTCGGCGCGTGAAGGCCATCGTCGTACTCGCGGTACTGGCGGCCGCGTGTGGGGGAATCGCACCACGGTTCCCACAGGACGTGCAGACGGCGCTCGCGCACGACGACATGCGCAAGCTCGAGACCGAGCGCTTCATCATCTATTACCACGCACC
>JAYVWH010000998.1:0-3754 GCA_043786265.1 Kofleriaceae bacterium
CGCTGACCTGCGTCAGTGACGGACTGGGTCGAGATTGTCGTTTCGGTCGGTGCAGCGGATGTCGATGACATTGCCGCGCTGATCGCTTCCGAGATCCCCGCCGCAGCTGCCGGTACCGAGCAGCGTGGTGATGAGGTCGTGTTCTGGGTGGGAGCGTCCGACGTCGCGTCGGCGCTTGCTGATACACGCGATGCCGTTGCTCGGTGGGCCGCTGGTGGCGCCTCCGTCGATCCGGCGCGCGTGCGCACTGCCGCGGCAATGCCCGAGGAGCAGTGGCGTGATGCGTGGAAGCGCTACTTCAAGGTCAGCCGCCTGACCGCACAGTTTATCGTGGTGCCCAGCTGGGAGACCTACGCTGCCCAGCCCGGCGACGTCGTGATCGACCTCGATCCGGGCATGGCGTTTGGGACCGGAACGCATGCCTCGACGCGCCTCGTGCTCGAGGCGATGCAACAGCTCGCCGACAACGGTGCCGCACCCGCGCGCATTCTCGACGTCGGTTGCGGCTCCGGCATCCTCGCGATCGCGGCCGTCAAGCGCTGGCCCGCGGCGACCTGCATCGCGGTCGATAACGATCCGATTGCAGCCAAGGCGACGGCCGAGAACGCAGCGGTCAACAAGGTCGGCGAGCGCCTCGCCGCCTCGACCAGCGCGCTCGGCGACATCGCAGAGACGTTCCCGCTGGTGCTCGCGAACATCCAGGCTCACGTCCTGCGCGAGCTCAAGACCGCATTGATCGACAAGACGCGCGGGACCCTGATCCTGTCGGGCCTGCTCACACCGCAGGCAGCGCCCCTTGCGGCTGAATTTGTCGCTGCGGGCATGACGCTGGTGATGATTCGCGCCTCCACCGACGACCCACAGTGGTCCTCGGTGGTCCTCGCGTCGTAGGCTCTACCCATGAGGATCTTCGTGGCTCCGCTGGCTGCCGGCGAGCTGACCATTCGCGGTGACGAGCACCACTACCTCGCGCGGGTACGCCGTGCCGCGACCAGCGACACCGTCGAGCTGTGCGATGGCGAGGGGCTGCGCGCGCATGCCGAGATCGTCAAGATCGGCGACACCGAGAGCGTGCTGCGCGTCGGCGATGTTCAGCAGATCGCGGATCGCCCGCCGCGCATCCGCGCCCTGGTACCGCTCATCAAGGGTGACCGCATGGACACCTGCCTCGAGAAGCTCGTCGAGACCGGCGTCGACGATATCGTCGTGTGGCCCGCGTTGCGCTCCGTGGTCAAGCTCGACAACGAGCGCCGGCCCGCCCGGCTCGAGCACTTCCAGGCGATCGCACAGGCGGCCGCACGCCAGTCTGGGCGCGCGAGCATTCCGACGGTGGCGTGGGCCGAGTCGCTGGCTGCTGGGATCGCCAAGCTACCGCCCGGCGCGCTCGTCGCGCTCGATCCCGCCGCCGATCGCACCGACCTGCGCGCCCTGCTCTCCCGCACGACGTCGACCCTGCCGTTCGACCGCGGCGATGCCCGCGCATTCGACGAATCGACCGAGGTTGCGGTGACCGGACGCTATCAACGTCTCGACCTGGCCGCGCCCGACAACGCGCGCGACCCCGACGACGTCACGTCGACCGGCCGGTTCGTTCGCGTCGGCAGCAGCCCTGGCATCGTGACGGCCGGCAACGCCAGCGGTGAGTGGCCGCTCGAGCCCGACCGCAGCGCGAGCTTCGTCGACCACGTCACGCTCGTCAGTGGCCCCGAGGGTGGCCTCGCACCGACCGAGCTCGATGCGCTCGCGGCGGCCGGCTTCTCCGCGATCGGCCTGGGGCCGCGCGTCCTGCGCGCCGAGACGGCGCCGTCGATCTTTGTCGCGCTGGTCCGAACGATCACGGAGAGCTAGCCAGCGCCGCCTCTGGCACGGCGGGCCCCGGTGCTGTCCGAGGGGCCTGTGGGGCTAACTGGGAGCACGGCAAGGTCTGGACCGAACCCCAAAGTCCTAGTATTTGCCATCAAGTGCAGCGGCACCGTATAAATCAACGGATGCCGGAGCGTGAGCCCGCCGTGTTGCACGACGAGCCCGTCACCGCCACCGGTGACGTGCCCGGCGATATCACCGAAAAAACGCCCACGACGAGCTCGCCTTCGATCGAGCCGATCGCAACGGCCGGCTCTGCCGGCCAGCTCAGCGGCGCTGAAGGCGCTGCGGAGTCGATCGCACCTGCGCGCCCTTCTTCACCACTGCAGCGGCCGGGCAAGCGCGATGCGGCATCGGTCTGGGTGGTCGGGTTCTGGAAGCGGCTCGCCGCCGCCACGATCGATCTCGCGTGCGTGGTCCCCGCTGCACTACTGGTGACGTTCATCGTCAGCCGTATCGCGGGTGTGCATCTGCCCGCGCGCAACATGAAGGTGCTCGATGTCGACATGTGGATCGACCTCGTGCTCGCGAGCGACCCGGCTCTCGTGATGGGGTTCGTCCTGTTCCTCGCGGTCGGAATGGTCTACCTGCTCGTGTTTCACATCACGCTCGGCCGCACGCTCGGCATGCGGCTGCTCAAGATGAAGGTCATCGATGTCTACGGTGATTCGCCATCGCCCGTGCGATGCATCGCGCGCTGCGCGGGGTATCTCGCCGGCGTCGCCACACTGTTCCTCGGGTTTCTGTGGATCGGGTTCGACAGCGAGAAGCGCGGGCTGCAGGACTGGATCGCAGGGACGTACGTGATCAAGGTCCCCTGAGATCCGATGCCCGCGCGTCTGAGCTCGCTGTTGGTGCGTGACGGCCTTGTTGGCGTCAAGCGCATGGAGAAAGCATTCCAGCGCCAGGTCATCTACGGCGGCAGCCTCGACACGATCCTGCTCGAGATGAACCTCGTGCCGGAGGATCGGCTGACGCAGTACCTCGCACTTGCCTCGGGCCTGCCGCCGGCCGCACGTGACGAGGCCGCGCACACGTCAGGGGATGCGCTCGCTCTGTTGAGCCACGAGATCGCCGCGCAGTTTCGCGCGCTGCCGTTGTCGCTCGACGGCGAAGCGCTCCGCGTGCTCGTGTGCTCGCCGCTGCAGATCAGCGAGCTCGAGGATCTCGCCGACCTGCTCGATCGTCCGCTGCAACCGCTGATCACGCCCGAGTATCGCTGGCACCTCGCGTATGCGAAGGCATATGCCAACGAGGCACCCGCGCGGTTCGCCACGCTCGCACGCACCCTCGCGGTCGACGCGACACCCGCGCCGGTCGGTCGCGCCAAGACCGTGATCGTCGACGATCCGCCGCGTCCCGATCCCGACGCGACGGCCCCGCTGGTCGCGCCGCCGCGGCCACCGACGTTCGGAGTCCGCGACGATCCCACGGAGAAGATCGACTTCAAGCCGGCTTCGGCGAAGAACGAGCCAACCGACAAGATCGAGGTCGAGCTACCGCCCCAGCTGCAGTCGGCTCGCGCGCCGACGCTGATGGGGATGCAGCCGCCGAATGTCAGCGAAGTGACCGGCGTCGGGATCCCACCGCGCCCGCCCGCGGAGTGGGCCCGCACGTCGACGACGTCACAGCCTCCCCGCACGTCGACGCCGCCGCCGATCCCGAGAACAATCCGCCCGTCGACGCCGCCCCCTACGCCGGTCACGCCGTCGAGTGGCGTCCCGCGCTCCGTCGGTAGCGGCGCGGGCACGGCACCGCGCGGCAGCATGGGGCGCACTGCGATGGAGCCGATCACGACCGCGGGCCGCGACAGCCCGCTCGCGGTCGTGCGCGCGCGAGAGCTGCTCGCGACCGCCGAAGATCGCGACACCGTGTTCCTCACGCTGCTGCG
>JAYVWH010000999.1:0-2003 GCA_043786265.1 Kofleriaceae bacterium
CTCGAGTGCTCCGGGCCCTGCCCTTCGTAGCCGTGCGGCAGCAGCAGGACGAGCCCTGACAGGCGCTTCCACTTGTCCTCCGACGATCCGATGAACTGATCGATGATCACCTGCGCGCCGTTGGCGAAGTCACCGAACTGCGCCTCCCACATCACGAGCGCATCGGGATAGTCAAGCGAGTAGCCGAACTCGAAGCCCATCACGGCGGCCTCGGACAGCGGCGAATCGTAGATGCGACACAGTCCCTGATCCGGGTGCAGCTGACCGAGCAGCAGGTGCTCGCGGCCGTTGGCGATGTCGGTGATGATCGCGTGGCGGTGGCTGAACGTACCGCGCGCGCAGTCCTGGCCGGTAAGGCGGACGTTGACGTGCTGATACAGCAGCGAGCCGTAGGCCATCAGCTCGCCCATGCCCCAGTCGATCGGACGCTCGCCCTTGCCCATCTGCGCGCGTTGCTCGAGCAGGCGAATGATCTTGGGATGCGCGGTGAAGCCCGCGGGGATCTCGGTCATGCTCTGCGCAATCTGCTCGAGCAGCGGGCGCATTACACGGGTGTCGACATCCTCGGGCGCCTCGGTCACGCCGCCGCGGTAGCCGCGCCACATCGCTGTCATCGACGCGCCCTCGGGGCGCTGCTTGGCGGCGCGCGCAGCCTCGAGCTCGGTCTCGAGCTCGGCGACGCGGCGCTGCGTCATTGCAGTGACCTCGTCGGCGGTGACGACGCCCTCGGCGACGAGCCGATTGGCGTAGATCTCGACCGGCGACTGCTTGGTCTTGATGTGGTCGTACATGATCGGCTGCGTGAACGCTGGCTCGTCGTTCTCGTTGTGGCCGTACTTGCGATAGCAGTACATGTCGATCACGACGTCGGACGCGAACTGCGTACGGTACTCGCACGCGATCTCCATGACGCGCGCGAGCGCATCGAGATCCTCACCGTTGACGTGCCAGATCGGACACTCGAGCATCTTCGCAACATCGGTGCAGTACGGCGTGGAGCGCTGCTCGGCGGGAGACGCGGTGAACCCGACCTGATTGTTGACGATGATGTGAATGGTGCCGCCGGTGCGATACCCGGGCAGGTTCGATAGCTGCAGCGTCTCGGGCACGAGGCCCTGGCCTGCAAACGCGGCATCGCCGTGCACGAGCACACCGACGACGCGGCGGTGCTCGAAGTCACCATGGCGCGTCTGCTTCGCGCGCACGCGACCGACGACGACGGGGTCGACTGCCTCGAGGTGGCTCGGGTTGAATGCGAGCGACACGTGCATCGCCTGACCGTTCGGATCGGTGCGATCGGTCGAGAATCCGAGGTGGTACTTGACGTCACCACCGCCGAGCGCCTTCTCGGGCTCGATGTCCTCGAAGTGACCGAACAGGTCGCGCGCGGGGCGCTTGATGATCGACTCGATCGTGGTGAGTCGTCCGCGGTGCGCCATGCCGAGCACCGCCTCGATCGCGCCCAGGCGTGCGCTGTGTGTGAGCACGAGGTCGAGCAGCGGGATCAAGCTCTCGCTGCCCTCGAGAGAGAACCGCTTCGTCCCCGGATACTTCGTGTGGCAGAAGCGCTCGAACTGCTCGGCGTTGATCAGCAGCGCGAGCATGCGTGTGCGGACGTCACTCGCGACGGTCGTGACGAGCGTGCTCTCGCTGCGCTCGGCGAGCCAGCTGCGGCGCGCGGGCGAGGAGATGTGCATGAACTCGAGGCCAACCGAGCTCGCGTAGACCTTGCGCAGGTGCTCGACCAGCTCGGCCACGGTCGCGCGCGGCAGCCCGTGCACGCCGGTCTCGAGGACCTGGCTGGCATCGGCGGCGGTGAAGCCCCAGGTGGTCGGCTCGAGCTCGACGATGCG
This sequence comes from Kofleriaceae bacterium, assembly GCA_043786265.1. Lineage (GTDB taxonomy): Bacteria > Myxococcota_A > Polyangia > Haliangiales > Haliangiaceae > JABFXX01. The sequence goes on from JAYVWH010000999.1 coordinate 1,854, forward strand.
AGTGGTCTCGAGCAGGCCCAGCGGATCGAGGTTCGCCGCGAAGTGACCGCGGCTGCGGTATGCATTGACGAGCGGCCACACGCCGGACAGCGCGTGGGCTGCGAGCGGCGCGGTTGTCACCGAGCCCGGGCGAGAGAACATCGGCATCGC
>JAYVWH010001000.1:0-2466 GCA_043786265.1 Kofleriaceae bacterium
GCTGACCTCGTGATCGCGCCCGTGATCCTCACGTGGCTGACCAAGACACCTCGCTACGGGGGATCAACGAGACCGAATGTAGGCGAGGTGGTGGCGCTCGTGCTGTGTGTGTTGGTCGTCGACGCGGCGCTGTTCACCGGCGTCTTGCGGGTATGGCTTCCTGGGTCGGCGACTCCGTTCTATCTTCTTCCACTTCTGCTGTGGGCCGGCCTTCGCTTCGGTCCGCGTGGAGGAGCGACAGCCACGTTCGCGGTTGGCAGTATGGCAATCACATCGGTGACGGCCCGGATCGGTCCGTTCAGCGCACTGGCGGATCTCGAGACCTTTGTCTCGATCACTTCGGCCGCGACGTTGCTTCTAAGCGCCGTCGCGAGCGAGCGTGTGCGTGCAGTCCAGCGCCGTGGCGCCGTCCAGTCCGCGGCCCTCGATGCCGTCGTCAGCATCGACGCGAACAACCACATCGTCGAGTTCAATCCCGCCGCGGAGCACCTGTTCGGCTACTGCGCGGCAGAGGTGCTCGACAAGACAGTCCTGATATTGATCCCCGAACGCCATCAGGCCGCTTACACCGAGGCGTTGCGCGCCGACCACGGCGGCGCAGGTGAGCTTGCGGGGAACCGCTACCAGACGTGGGCGGTTCGCGCCGATGGCGTCGAGATTCCGGTCGAGATCTCGCTCGCGAGCGTCAGCTTCGACGGCGAGGAGATCCGGACGGGATTCATCCGCGATCGCACCAGCGAGCACCTCGCACGACGCGAACGCCTGCACGCCCATGCGCTCCTCGAGGACAGGGTGCGCGAGCGGACGGCCGAGCTGACGCGGATCAATCAGGAGCTCGAGCGCCGCGAGGCGATGCTACGGCAAGCCGAGGAGGCGGCCCACCTCGGAAGCTTCGAGCTCGAGGTCACGACCGACCGGCTCACATGGTCGGACGAGCTGTACCGGATCTTCGGACGCGACCGCGCGAGCTTCACGCCTACGCTGGAGGCATTTATTGCCGCCTTTCATCCCGACGATCGAGACAGAATTCACAAGACGATCCTGTCAGCGATCGAACGCGTCGAGCCATTTGTTGTCGACGAGCGGATCGTGCGGCCAGATGGGACGGTCCGCTGCCTGGCGTCGACGGGCAAGGTGTACCGCAACGGCGGTACGGTGGCCGCGCGCGTAGCGGGCTGCTGCCAGGACGTGACGGACCAGCGGGCCGCAGAACGAGCGCGCTATCAGCTCGTCGATATCGCAGAGTCGTCCGAGGACGCGATCATCGGCCTGTCGGTGAACGGCACGATCGAGAGCTGGAACCCAGCGGCCGCTCGCATCTTCGGTTACGACCGCAGTGAGGTCGTCGGGCGGCCGTGCACGATCATGGCAGGTGCCGAGCGCACGGACGAGCTGATGCGGCGCATCCGTCGTGCCGCTGCAGGCGAGCACCTCGCGCACTACGAGCTGCCCCATCGGCGCAAGGATGGTTCGACGTTCGATGCATCGGTGACCACCTCGGCGATCCGTGATCCACAAGGCACCGTGATCGGACTCTCGAAAGTCGTCCGCGACATCAGCGCACAGAAGTCCTTCGAGAATCAACTCAAGCTCTCGATCGATGAGAAGGAGGTCCTGCTGCGCGAGATTCACCATCGCGTGAAGAACAACCTCCAGGTGATCTCCAGCTTGCTCAACCTCCAGGTCTCCACCGAGACGAGTCCGCAGTCGCGCCGGAGCCTGCTCGAGAGCCAGAATCGGATCCAGTCGATGGCGCTCGTTCACCAGCTGCTCTACCAGTCCAACGACCTCGGTCGCATCGATGTCACCACGTACCTGCGCACTCTGGCCGCGCGCCTACTCGGGACCTACCACGTCGGCTCGGATCGGATCGAGCTCACCGTCGAAGGCCCACAGCTCAGTCTAGGGATTGATCGTGTGATCCCCTGTGGCCTGATCATCAACGAGCTGGTCGCGAACGCGATCGAGCATGCGTTCCCCGACGAGCGAAGCGGGCATATCTGGGTCACGGTCGACCGCGAGGCGGACATCGACGTCTCCCTCACTGTCCGCGACGACGGGATTGGCATCGCCGACGACCTCGACATCGAGGACGGACAGTCCTTTGGACTCCAGCTCGCCCGTACGCTCACCCACCAGCTCGAAGGCACGATCATCGCGTGGCCGATGAATGGCACGGTCGTACGTGTGACATTTCCCCTCGCGCCCAAGCGAGTGAGCTACGAGGAGCTGGCCAATAGCGCTCGTCAACCATAACGAGCGGATGCGCTCGTTTTGCCGCCGAGATGCTCGATTGCGGGAAATGTTTGACATGTGCCGTCGGAGACGCTGGTTCGATTGACGAGCAGTACCTCGGCGATGGCAGTAGACTGGTCGGGAGTGGAGGGATTGATATCCAAACTGTTGGTGGTCGATGATCACCCGCTGTTCCGTCAGGGCCTGTCCGTCACGCTTCGTAGCGAGGCG
>JAYVWH010001001.1:0-5820 GCA_043786265.1 Kofleriaceae bacterium
TGAGATGACCTGACCTGTCGACGTCAAGGTCCAAGGTGGCGTTCATGTTCATGTTCAGGTTCAAGTCGACGTCAAGGTCAACGTCGTTATCTGACCGGCATTGCCGCTAGCCGCTCGGAAACAGTGCGCGCTCGATGAAACACGCGAGCGCCGCGCGGGCGCGATCGCGATCGATCGCCACCGGGACCAGCGCCACGGCGAGCCCGTAGGCGCACTGCATCGCAGCGCCGTACAGCACGTACGCCATCGCGTCGGGGTCGGTGACCTGGGCGCGCGCCGTGACCGCCGCGATCAGCTGAGACAGCCGCTGACACACGAGCTGCTCGAACGCGCGGCGAAGCTCGGCGACCTGCGTGTCGCGCAGTGACATCTCCATGAAGCTGCGCGTCAGCTGCGGTCGATCGAGCACGTGCGAGAACAGCTGGCGGCACGCCTCGTCGATCGTCTCGTGACGTGCTTTGCCGACGAAGCGCTCGGGGGTGAGGTTGTCGATCGTCTCGTTGTACGCGACGACCATCGAGCGCCGCATGATCTCGAGATAGACCTCGTGCTTGTCCTCGAAGTAGCGATAGAAAGTCCCGACCGAGACGCCGGCCTTCTCCGCGATCTCCGGCGTGCCGACCGCGTCGTAACCGCGCGCAGAGAACAGCAGCTCGCCCGCATCGAGCAGTGCGAGGTAGCTGCGCTTGGATCGCTCCTGGCGAAACTCCGGTCCCTCGGGCTCCTGGAACAGCGCCTCGGGCGACTTCAGTGCGCGACGAGCCATCGGTTCCAGAATGCCCTTGACCGGTCCGTGACGAAAGTACAAACTGAAATCCGTTTCAGTTTCTATCTGGAGGACGACCGATGCAGGCTGCTGCCGAAACGCTCACGGGACCGTCGATCGAGACCCTCGAAGCGATGCTCGACGTTACGTATACGTGGGGCTACCAGGACACGCGCCAGAAGCTGCGCGACCTCTACGACAAGGCTGTCCGTGGCCAGTGGATCTCCGACGAGGTCCTGCCGTGGAAGACCGATGTCGACCTCGAGCGTCCGATGGGACCCGAGCAGATGATGCCGCTGTGGGGCTCGGACATCTACAACAAGATGACCGACAAGGAGCGCCGCACGCTCAACATCGAGACGTTCTCGTGGACGCTGTCGCAGTTTCTCCATGGCGAGCAGGGTGCGCTGCTCGCGACCGCGCAGCTCGTCACCAGCGTGCAGGATCTCGACAGCAAGCTGTACGCCGCGTCGCAGGTCGTCGACGAGGCGCGCCACGTCGACGTGTACAACCGCTACGTCCACACGAAGATCGGGTTCTCGTATCCGGTCAACCCGCACTTGAAGACGCTGCTCGACATGATCCTCACCGACAGCCGGTGGGACATGAAATTCCTCGGCATGCAGATCATGGTCGAGGGTCTCGCGCTCGCCGCGTTCGGCATGATTCGCAACAACACGCAGGAGCCGCTGCTCAAGGAGCTTACGTCGTACGTGATCGGCGACGAAGCACGCCACGTCGCGTTCGGTGTGCTCTCGCTGCGCGACTTCTATCGCGACCAGAGCGATAGCGTGAAGAAGGAACGCGAGGACTTCGTGTACGAGGCCGCGCGCCTGATGCGCGACCGGTTCCTGTTCCAGGAGGTCTGGGAGAAGCAGGGCCTGCCAGTCAAAGAGTGCATGGAGATCGCGCTGCACAACCAAGCGCAGGTGATGTTTCGCCAGATGCTGTTCGCGAAGATCGTGCCAGCCATGAAGAAGATGGACCTGCTGAGCGACCGCCAACGCAGCCGGTTCCAGGACCTGGGCATTCTGCAGTTCGAGAACTGGGCCGACCCGTTCTCCGAGAACGAGACTGCCCACGGCGCCGTCAGCGCACGCCTGTAACGCCTCCAAGTGCTACAGGTGGCGCATCTCGCGCCTCTTCGCTCGCTAGCTTCTACAGCGGTTCGGCGGTCGGAGGCTTCGCGCCGCTGGGCTGTGCCGTCGGCTCGGGTTTGGGCTCGGGCGCGACGACGGGGGCCTCGACAGGCGGGACGCTGCTGCCGGTGTCCGCAGCGCTGCCGCGCGGGGCAGGCGCAGGGCGCGGCACCGAGGAATGCTGGGCACGTTCGCGCACTTTTGCGTCGGTGAACGACGGGTTGAGCTCGTAGTCGCTGGCGGCTTCCGCTTTCACGGTTTGCTGCCAGACCTCGACGCCGTTCTGCTTGACGCTGATCTTGTGTGCGCCAACTTTGAGCGTCGTCTTGATCGGCGTCTTGTCCGCGAACGGCTGGCCATCGATCTCGACGTCGAGCCCTGCGGGGGTGGTCGTGATTGTCAGCGTCGCATCGTCGGGCGCATCGACGACGACCTTGTCGAGCACGATATGCATCGGATGCGTCTCGCCCGGCGACAGCTCGAGCGACGTGACCCACGCCTTGTACCCTTGCTTGTGGATCTCGATCTGATGGATGCCCGCTGGCAAGATGCCCGCCCACGGCGAGCCAGTGTGCACGAGCTTGCCCTCGACGCTGATCTCGGCGTCTTCGGGCTCGAACACGAACGTCACCGTGCCGGTCGCGGGAACGGCCGGGACCGGCGTAGGCGGGAGGCTGGGAGCGGGCGCGGGTTGGGTGACCGGCGCGGGCTTGTCGTCGTCGCCGCCGAGCGAGAGCGCGACGATCGTGGCGGTGCCGCCGGCGATGAGCAGGCCACCGAGGACGAACAGCCACGTGCGCTTCGGGTTGCGCGAGATCGTCGGGACGTTGACCGGTGGCGTGCTCGCGTGTGCGGGCGGCCGGTTCGGCCCGGTGCGCGGCAACACCGCGGGCGCGACCCCAGGCTTGGTCTGCGGGACGGGTCGCAGTGTGTTGTGCGCGAGCCCGGCGGACTCGTTGACCGGTGGGATCGAAAGCTGCTTCGAGAACCGGACGACCGGCACGCTCGGCAGCGGCGCGAGCGGGCGCGCCTCGGGTCGCGTGATCGGAGCGAGCTCGTCGTGACGCGCCATCGCCGCGTGCGTTGCCATCGCCTCCATCTGGGCCGACACGCCGCGCAGGACGTCGGCGGCATCCTCGCCGAACAGCTCCTCCTCCGACAGCACCGGCCGCGCCACCAACGTTTCGTTCGCCGCGGGCTCCTCCGGATCGCGGACGTACGCGTGCGTCTCCGGATCCTCGGTGAACACGTTGCTATCGGGACCGTCGGAGTCGACGTTCGCGATCGTGTCAGCGCGCATCCCCTGCGGAATCGTCGCGTGTGCGCCGGTGTCTCGCGCACGCTGCGCGGCCATGCGGTCCCCGAACTGCGGCGCATCGACGTGGATGGGTGCGCTCGCCGGCATGCGATCACTCGCTCGCGGGACGCCCGTGGCCGGCATCTGCTCGCTCGAGCGCGGTGGCTCGGCAGGCATCCGATCGCTTTGTCGCTGCAACGGCATCGGCGCGCCTGTTGCGCGTTGGGTCCGGACGACAGGCAACGCACCCGTCGTCGTCGCTGCCTTCACGACCGGCAGCGCGCCCAGCGCGCCCGTAGGTGCTTTGGTCCGCGCCGAAAGCGGCGGGATCACGGCGGCGCTGGAAGCAGGCTTACCGGGCGGTGGCACCACCACGGATTGCACGCCGGAGCGCGGCTTGCCGCTCGGCTTGTCGGTGCCGCGAGCGAGCGCCGGTTCGATCGTGTGGGGTGGCAGGCGCGGTTGCGTGGGTGGCAGCACCTGCACGTCAGGATCGCGCCCGTAGATCGAGGGCATCAAGCCGTGGCTCGGTAGCGGAGTCGGAATGTCGTCGACCTGGAAGGCCTCGTCCTGGGTATCGCGCCTGGGGCGATGATGCTTCTCCGAGACGTCGGGGACGTCTTCGAGGAGGACCGGCCCCTCCTCGCTCTCGTTCGCGCCACTTCCCCAAACGACGTCCACCGCCTCGTCCTCTTCCTGGTCACGTGGGGGCCGCGGTGTCTTGCTGTGATGGATCCGGGACGTATTGCCGATCGCGATCACGCCCGACGTGTCGCCGCTGAATCCCGCGGGGAGCTCGAGACCGAACGCCCACTCGATCCAGCTCGAGAGATCGCGGAAGCCCGTCTGCAGCGCGTACTGCTTCTTGAGAGCGACGAGCTCCTCGCGCATCTCGGCACCGCTGCCGAACCGCTGGCGAGCATCGCGCTCGAGCGCCTTCGCAACGATCGCGTCGAGCTCCGGCGGGCACGCCTGGTTGAACGTTGACGGAGGGATGATGTCGCCCTTCTGGACCTTGAGCAGCGTCTGATACTCGTTCTTGCTCGCGAACAACGGGCGCGCGGTGATCAGCTCGTGCAGGATCACGCCGGCCGCCCAGATGTCGGAGCGCGCATCGAGATCGCGGCTCCCCGAGATGGCCTCGGGCGCCATGTATGCGAGCTTGCCCTTCACGCGTCCCGTCTGCGTGCGCAGCTGCGAGGACTGCGCCTTCGCGATGCCGAAGTCGATGACCTTGAGATGGCCCTGGCTCGTGACTATTAGATTAGACGGCGAGATGTCGCGATGCACGAGCCCGAGCGGATGCCCCTCGTCGTCCATCTTGTTGTGCGCGTAGTCGAGAGCCTCGCACAGCTGGATCATCACGCCGATCGTCACGTAGATCGGCGGCGGGCCCGTCACCTTGCGCGCGTGACGCAGGAGGCGACGGACATCGCGCCCGTCGATGTACTCCATCGAGATGAAGTATTCGGTTCCAACGCGCCCGAGCTCGTAGATCTGGACGATGTTGAGGTGGTTCAGGATCGACGCGAGCTTGGCTTCGCGGACGAATGACTTGATGAAGCTCGCGTCTTCTGCGAGGTGCGGCAGCAGACGTTTGAGGGCGACCACGCGGTCGCGACCATCGGCTGCGTGTTCCAACGCGCGATGAACGGTCGCCATACCGCCGACGCCGAGGCGTTCGTAGACGGTATACGGGCCAAACTGTTCTACTGCGGCCGGGTCGACCGACATGAATCGCGACGAAAATGTTCCCACGGATCGCGCGGTGCCCGCACGTGAAACCCCGTAGAAAACCCCTGTGGCTACCGCGCGCTACCCCCCGGAGCCGGTCGTCTCGTCGGGCGTCTTTACATCAAGCGAGAGCGCGTGAATCGGGCCCTTCAGCTCTTCCGCCAGCGCCCCCATGACTAACCGATGCCGCTGCATGAGCGATTTGCCCGTGAAGTGGATAGAAACCACGGTCGCCTTCCAGTGATCGGCGGTACCGGTCAGGTCCTGCAGCTCGACCTTGGCGTCGGGTAACGCCGCGCGGATCTTGGAGATGATGTCCTCGGCCTTCACGCCTTCACGATGCCAAGGTCGCGACCGACGGACGTGAACGCGGTGACAGCACGGTCGACGTCCGCATCGCTGTGTGCTGCCGAAAGCTGCACCCGGATGCGTGCCTGGCCCTTGGGTACGACAGGGTAGGAGAACCCGATGACGTAGATTCCATGTGCGAGGAGGCGCTGGGCCATGTCGGCCGCAAGACGTGCGTCACCGAGCATGACGGGGGTGATCGGATGGGTGCCAGGGCGGATCGCCAGACCCGCGGCGTTCATCCCGGCACGGAACCGCAGGGTGTTCGCCTCCAGCTTGTCGCGCAGGTCGGTCGAGGCGCTGATCAGTGCGATCGCTTCGAGTGAGCCGGCGACAATCGGCGGTGCGAGCGAGTTCGAGAACAGGTACGGCCGCGAGCGATTGCGAAGCAGATCGACGATTTCTTTTCGGCCCGACGTGAAGCCACCGCTTGCGCCGCCGAGCGCCTTACCCAGTGTCGACGTGTAGATGTCGATGCGGTCCATGCATCCGCGGAGCTCCCCGCTGCCACGGCCCGTCTTGCCGACGAACCCGGT
>JAYVWH010001002.1:0-2022 GCA_043786265.1 Kofleriaceae bacterium
AGACGGTGCCGGAGCCCGACAGCTCGTTTCGACCGTCCGCCGAACAGAAGAAGCAGGCGTACGAGGGCTTCCGTGCACTCGATGCCGATGAGCAGGCACTGTTCGACCGCGTCACGGCGGCGCTCTCGCAATGTGGCGAGGACGTCGGTCAGGTGAAGGCCGAGGTCGAGCGAACCCGCGTGGTTCTGCGCGGTCAGGTACCTACGAGCACGGCGCTCGAGCGCATCGTCGATTCCGTGCGCGGGGTCGATGGTGTCGGCGGCGTCGACGATCAGCTCGTCATCGCAGCGCCCTGAGTTGGCCAAGTCGCCGTTCGAGATCGCTGACCGCTAGGCGATCACAGCGAGCGCGCGCAGCGAAATCCGATGTGCGAGAACCTGCGCCGCGGGTCGTAGAGGATGCCGAACGGGTCTCGAATGTTGGAGCGGGACAGGAACGACGGCTGTCGCCAGGATCCGCCGCGAACCACGCGCGTATCGCGGTCAATACCCTCGCGGACCGGGTTGATGCACAGGGTCTCTTCCCCGTGCTCGGAGCATCCGGGCAGGTTCGTGTATCCGATGGTCAGCTCGGTCCCGCCCCGCGCGTCTGCTGTCCACTCCGCCACGTTGCCGGCCTGATCGCGCGTGCCAAACGGGCCCTGCCCCCATGGATAGCTGCCGGGAGGCGCGATCAACGCGAAACCATCGACGTCGTCTGAATCGCCCATGAGCAACAGGATGTTGCTGGAACGATCGAGCTCGCGCAGTACCTGCGTGCGCGGCTGACCGTGGTTGAAGTCTTCGGTTCGCTCCACGCAGCGCTTCGTCGAATCGCGCAGCATCTCCTCGCACCACGGCCACACCAGCTCGGCGGCGCGCGCGCGATCTGCAAAGTCGGCGGCGTCGGAGGCGTTGGCGCCGCGGGCCGCGCGCTCCCATTCGGCCTCGGTGGGTAGCCGGCCGCCGCGCCAACGGCAGTAGTCCTGCGCCTCGAACCACGAGACATTCACGATCGGCCACGCGTCCCGGATGTAGCGCTCGTCACCACCGATCAGTGGATCGAGGCTACACACCCCGGCCGTGATGCACTTGCGGTACTCGGCGACGCTCACCTCGGTGCGGTCGATCGCAAACGCGCCGAGCGTGACCTTGCGTGGGCTCATCGCGGAGATCTCGTCGCGGAAGGCACCGCAAAACGTGTTCACGCGCCCTGCCTGCAAGGCCTGCTGCGGCTCATTCAACTCGAAGAAACTCTCGCATTGGGTCACGACAGCGTCGACGTCGTCCGCCGCGATCCCCATCCAGAACGGACCCGCGGGCACGAACACATCACGGCTCGCCTCGGCCTGGATGCGGACGACCTTTCCCTTGTGGTCGCCCGCCGCAGCGAGCCCGCCAACGCCGGCGGCCGCCAGAGCAGCGAGCGCGAGGGTCGGAACACGCATCGATCAATAATCTAGCGTCTCAGCGGGCCAGATGCCACGCGAGCGCGGCACGCACACGCTCCGCGCTTCCTGGCGTGGCTGTGGCAAATCGGCCCACCAGCAGCTCGGCGCTGGCCCTGCGTCCGCCGAGCTCCGCGACACGGACGAGTGCCCGGGTCCGGACCTCTGCATCGTCGTCGCTGCCCGACAGGTGAACGAGCGCAACCTCGTCATTGATAGCCCCGATGACCGCGCGCCGGACCTGGGGTGCCTGATCCTTCTTCGCCCGCGTGATCAGCTCGGTGAAGTCATCGGGCAACGGATCCGCGGCTATCTTGTCGACCGCACGCCCCAGCAGCACGACGAACGTGTCCCACGCGGCAGCGCGGACCTCAGCATCGCGGTCATCGAGCAACGCCCGCACGCGCTCGGGGCCACCGTCGAGCGGCCGCAAAGTGCTGAGCGCAGCGATCGCGCGCAGATAAGCCACGCGCACCTCGGCGGCCGGATCCGCCGACAGATCGGGGAACGCCTTGGGATCGAGAACGTGTTGTTTCCGCGATTTGCCCTTCTCGTAGGGCGACTCTGCTTGCACAGCAGCGAGCGCGCCGATCGCG
>JAYVWH010001003.1:0-6157 GCA_043786265.1 Kofleriaceae bacterium
TTCGCCGTTCCGGAGATCTCCGCGATCGTCCTCGACCACGCCAAGAACGTCGCGACCACGGCGCTGCAGACCGAGGTCAGTCGCGCCGTCGTCACGGTGCCGGCGAGCTTCAACGATGCACAGCGCTCCGCCACCGCAACCGCGGGATCGATCGCCGGGCTCACCGTCGTCCGCGTGCTCAACGAGCCGACCGCCGCCGCGCTGGCGTACGGCAACACGCGCAACCTCAAAGAGACGATCGCCGTCTACGACTTCGGCGGCGGCACGTTCGACATCACGATCCTCAAGCTCGAGGACCAGGTGTACGAGGTGCTCGGCACGTCGGGTGACTCGTTCCTCGGCGGTGACGATCTCGACGAGCGCATCGTCGATCGCATGGTCGACAAGTTCCTCGCCGAGCATCGAGTCGACCTGCGCACGAACGAGGTCTCGATGATGCGGCTGCGCGCAGTCGCAGAGCAGACCAAGATCGAGCTGTCGCGTCGCTCGCGCGCCGTCGTTCGCATCGACGAGATTGCGTATGGCGCGAAGGGCAAGCCGCTCGATCTGCAGATCGAGATCCGGCGCGAGGAGTTCGTCAGCCAGGTCGCTGACATCATCGACAAGACGTTCCCGGTCTGCGAGGAGTCACTCAAGCTCGCAGGCCTGTCCATCGATCAGATCGATGACGTGATTCTCGTCGGCGGCACGACGAAGATCCCGTACGTCCGCGATCAAGTCACGAAGTTCTTCGCGCGCGCGCCGCGCACGGATGTCAGCCCGGAGGATGCGGTCGCCGTCGGCGCCGCGCTCCAGGCGACTGCGCTCGAACGCATCCTCAAACGGTCCGTCTCACAGGCTCCGCCCCGCGACACCACCGATGGCGTACCCCTTCCGGTCGGAGGCTACGAGGAGCCCGACGACGCTTTCGGCGACGTGGACGGGGGAGAGACGGAGACGTTCGATCCGCGAGAGCTCGCGCTGGATCACGAGGAGACCCAGACCCGCGAGCCGAAAGCGTCGCCATCGCGCGCATCGGCTACGCCGCCGCGACAGACCGAGCGTTCCGTCGAGCGTGGCAAGCACCACGATGTCTTCGAGGCGCCCACGCCCGTGCCGCCGCCCCCTACAGCACCGGTGATCGGTCGGTTAACCAAGCCGATCCAACCGCCGCAGGCGAAGACCACCACTTCTCCGCGGGTGACTGCTCAGCGTCCGCCAGCGGTTCCGAGCGCATCCCCGCAGGCACGCACGATGATCGTCGAGTCGCCGCTGATCCCACAGCAGTCGACCGTGATCATCGATCAGAATTCGCTGTCCCCGGCGGCAACCGCCCCCGGCATCGGCAAATCCGGGGGTGAGCTGCACGGCGACGAGCACCTCGATCTCGAGGACGATTTTGGCTTCCCGAACCTGACGACCGAGAAGGGCCTGGTCGACATGGGGCTGCCCCCGTCGACGACCGCGCGTGGATTCGGCACGCCTCCTCTCCCGCCCGCGACCGTGCGCGTGATGCAGGCCCAGCACGCGCCACAGAGCCAGCCGGTGATGCAGGCCCAGCCGCCCCTCGCGCCGCCACCGCAAGCACCGGCCTGGAGCCCTCCGTCCGTCGCGCCGTCACAACCCCGCACCCTGCGGCCGCCTGAACCGCAGCCCATGCCGCCGGCGTCGCCGGTGATCATGGACGTGACGCCGCGGGGGCTCGGCATCGGGACCGTCGCCGGATTCTGCGAGGAGCTGATCCGCCGCAACTCGCGCGTGCCAACGGAGACTCGCAAGGTGTTCGTCACATCGCGCGATGATCAGCAGACGGTGCGCATCACCGTCGTACAGGGCGAGTCACGCAAGATGCAGCAGAACACGGTGATCGCCGATTTGCTGCTGGAGAACCTTCCGCGCCGGCCGCGCGGAGAGACCTCGATCGAGGTGACTTTTATGCTCGACGCCAACGGGATCCTGCAGGTGCGCGCCCTCGATGCACAGACCGGCCGCGAGCAACGCGCGTCGCTCGACATCATCGGCACGATCCCGCAGGAGGATGTGTCGGCGTCGCGAGAGCGTCTGCAGTCGCTCCGACGCTGACGGGCTGCTACTCGCCGCCCTCTTCGGGGTCGCTCGACGTCTTTGCCGGCGCACCGCCGCGCGTGGTCGACTTCTTCTCGTCCTTCTTCGCGTCGTCCTTGGGAGCGGCCGCGTCTTCCTTCTTGTCCTCGGCTGCACCGCCGCCTTCGGCGCCGCACCACGGCATCTTGATCGCCTTCTTCTCCTGCAGCGTCTTGGCGTCCATGACACCCAGCTCGCCGAGGCGATCTCCACGCAACAGCACGAGGAAGTTCTTCGCGCCGGCGACAGCGGTCGCACCCATCAGGTGACCCGACAGCGCCTCGATGCTGCCCTTGCACTTGTCGCCGACTTTGTCGCCGTCGTGCCAGTACGCGTCGATCTCGGTCGCCTTGCAGGCAGGCTTCTTCGCGTTGCGCACGAGCTTGCTGCGCTTGCCATCGGCAACCTCGATGACGGTCATCGTCTCCATGCCGCGCTCTGCGACGCCGAGCCGGGCCTTGTCCAGCACCGAGATCGAACCCTTGTAGGTCGACAGCGGCTTCTCTTCCTTGCCGCCGAGGCTCAGCACGGGCCCGAGCGGCGCGCCGTCGGTCTTGAACATCCACACGCCGGCGTTGGCGCCGTCGTCCTGTCCTTCCACGGCAACCGTCGGTCCGACGAAGAACAGGCTGACCGGATTGTTCGGGACGCCCTTGTCGCCACGGATCGTGAAGCTGGACTCGTGGTCCTTGCTCTCCGCGTCGAACAGGTGAACGTCGTCGCCGACGAGCACGGCGACCTTCTTGCTCTCGGCATCCCACGCGATGTGGGCGGTCGTCGCGTCGGTCTTGGCCTCCTTGGGGAGGCAGTAGCCACGCGCGCAGTTACCGTCGAGGTGTACCGGATACCCGCGGCCGGGTAGCGCGGTCGGCGCCTTGTAGGTGAGACCGCCCGTCGCGAGATCGATCTTCCAGCAGCCGACCGGACCGAGCAGCCGATCCTTGTCGTAGTCGATCGCGCACACCAGAGCGTCCTGGCCGTTCGCGGCGAGCTCGAGGTGCGGCGCACCGTCGCCCTTGAGCGCGACCGGCAAGCAGGCCGAGCCGTCGGGGACGATCTCTTGCGCCATCGCGAGACGTTTCTCGGCGCGATCCTCCTCCGTCTCCTTCTTCTCGACCGGAGTGGTCTTCTTGGCGATTGGCTTCTTGACGGTCTTCTTGCCGCCTCCGCCACATGCCGCAAACGCAAGAGTCGTGCACCCAACGAGGACGTAGCCGCGCATGCCCAACGTTGTACGATCGTGGGGGGGCTGATACAAGGAGTCCGATGGCACGCCTCGCCCAGATCGAGCGCAACACGAAGGAGACGCAGATCCGCGTCGCCCTCGACCTCGACGGGTCCGGGAAGCGGTCGGTGAGGACGCCGGTCCCGTTTCTGACCCACATGCTCGACGCATTCGCGCGACACGGCGTTTACGACCTCGACATGTCGGCCAGCGGGGATATCGAGATCGATGGCCACCACACCGTCGAGGATATCGGCCTGGTGCTCGGGAACGCCTTCGAGCAGGCGCTCGGGGACCGGGCTGGCCTGGTCCGGTACGGGTCGGCCACCCTGCCCATGGATGAGGTCCTCGTGACCGTCGCGGTCGACTTCTGCGGGCGCCCGGCGTTCGTATGGAAGGTGAACGGCCTCGAGGGCAAGTGGATCGGCGATTTCGACTGCGAGCTCGCCAAGGAGTTCTTCGCGGCGTTCGCCACCCGGGCCCAGTGCAACCTGCACATCAACGTCCATTACGGCGGCAACGCGCACCACATGATCGAGTGCATCTTCAAGGCATTCGCTCGCGCGACCGACGCGGCGACGCGCATCGACCCCCGGCTCGGGGGTGCGATCCCGTCGACCAAGGGTACGCTCACGGAGTGATCGCGATCCTCGACGTGTGCTCGGGCAACCTGCGCTCCGTCGAGCGCGCGCTGGCGCATGTCGGAGCCGACGTTCGGGTGACGCGGGATCCCGATGTCGTCCGGAAGGCGGACAAGGTCGTCGTTCCCGGCCAGGGCGCGTTTGGCATGTTCGTCCGCGGGCTCGAGGAGCGCGGCCTCGGCGAGGCGCTGCGCGAACAGATCGGCCGCGGAACGCCGTACCTCGGCATCTGTCTCGGACTGCAAGTCTTGTTCGAGCGCAGCGAGGAGGGTGAGGGAGCGGGCCTCGGCATCTTACGCGGCACGGTTACCCGGCTGGTCCCGGGGGCGCCGGAGCTCAAGATCCCGCACATGGGGTGGAACCCGGTGCACTTGCGCCAGCCGGTTCCAGGCCTAATCGAGAACGATCACGTCTACTTCGTGCACTCCTATCGCGTCGAGCCCGTCGATCTGTCTGTTGTCGCGGTCGAAGCGACCCACGGCGTGACGTTCTGCGCCGGCATCCGCAAGGACAACCTCCTCGCCGTGCAGTTCCACCCCGAGAAGAGCCAGGCGACCGGAATGCGCTTGCTGCGCGCGTTCAGCGAGGCCGCGTGAAGCTCTACCCGGCGATCGATCTGCTCGGTGGCAAGGCGGTCCGTCTCGAAGAGGGCCGCCGCGATCGCGCGACGATCTTCCACGACGATCCGCCCCAGCTCGTCGCGCAGCTCGCGAGCGGTGGCGCCGATCGACTGCACGTCGTCGATCTCGATGGTGCCTTCGCGGGATCTCCGCAGCAGACCGAGCTGATTCGCCAGATCGTCGCAACGTGTCCGCTGCCCGTCGAGGTCGGCGGTGGGATCCGCGATCGCGCCGCGATCGATGCCGTGATCGCTCTCGGTGCCTCGTTCGTCGTGCTCGGGACCGCAGCGGTGCGCTCCCCTGCGCTCGTCGAGGAAGCCTGTCGTGCGCACCCGGGTCGCATCATCGTCGCCGTGGATGCACGTGATGGGATCGTCGCCGTCGACGGCTGGACCGCGAGCAGCAACGTCACCGCGATCGAGCTCGGCGGGCGCGCCGCCGCGTGGGGTGCCGCGGCACTGCTCTATACCGATGTGTCGCGTGACGGCCTGCACGTCGGGCCAAACGTCGAAGTCACGGCGCAGCTCGCACGTGCGGTCCCCTGCGAAGTGATCGCCTCCGGTGGCGTCGGCAGCCTCGACGACCTCGCGCGCCTTCGCGATGCCGGCATCGCCGCTGTCGTCGTCGGCCGTGCGATCTACGACCGCCGCTTCACCGTCGAGGAAGCCGCCCGCGTCGCACACGGAGATCCGGCGTGACCCTCGCGCGTCGCATCATCCCGTGCCTCGACGTCAAGGATGGCCGCGTCGTCAAAGGCATCAACTTCGTCGAGCTCCGTGACGCGGGTGACCCGGTCGAGCAGGCGGCGGCCTACGAGCGCCAGGGCGCCGACGAGCTGTGCTATTTGGACATCTCGGCATCGCCCGAGGGTCGCTCGACGATCGTCGACATCGTGCGCCGCACCGCCGATCAGGTCTTCATGCCCCTCACCGTTGGTGGTGGTGTGCGCTCCGTCGCCGACGCCGAGCGCCTGCTCGAAGCGGGTGCCGACAAGATCGCCGTCAACACCGCTGCAATCCGCACGCCGCAACTGGTCACCGAAATCGCGACGCGATTCGGCAATCAAGCGATCGTCGTCGCGGTCGATGCCAAGCGCCGCGCCGGTCCCGACGATGCCAGCGGAGGCTGGGAGGTGTTCAGCCACGGTGGGCGCACGCCGGAGGGTCTCGATGCCCTCGCATGGTGCCGTCAGGTCGCCGACCTCGGTGCGGGCGAGCTCCTCGTCACCAGCATGGATCGCGACGGCACCGGCAAGGGCTACGACCGCGAGCTGATTCGCGCCGTGTCGACGTCGGTCACCGTGCCGCTGATCGCCTCGGGTGGTGTCGGTGTCCTCGCAGATCTCGCTGACGGACTCGAGGCCGGCGCCGACGCGGTACTCGCCGCTACGATTTTTCACTTCGGCAAACACACGATCGCCGAGGCCAAGGCATTCCTAGTCGAGCGCGGTATCGCGATCCGGCATTGAGGATCGGACGCAGCCAGCCGCAACTTGCGTGGACGTCCGAATGTCGGACAGTCTAGAAGTGGTCCGGAATCCGGACAGCCCGCGGCCTTGTCGAACGTCCGGATTCCGGACGTTACAGACG
>JAYVWH010001004.1:0-3748 GCA_043786265.1 Kofleriaceae bacterium
CCGGGCGCCGGTGCGGGTTGCATTCCACGCGTGTGTTACACCATCGCCCATGTCCGAGTACGCGACGATCCTCGTCGACGAGCGCGGCCCCGTGGCTCGCATCACGCTCGATCGCCCCGACAAGCGCAACCCGATCGGACCTGCCACCTGCGGCGAGCTGGTGGCAGCGTTCGACGCTATGCGGGCAAACGCCGACGTCCGAGTTGTCGTGCTCACCGGCGCAGGCGCCGTGTTCTCCGCAGGCGGCGACCTCAGTGGAATACAGAAGGATGGAGGTCCGACCGCGACGCTCGTCGAGCTGTTCACGAAGATGCACGAGCTCGGCAAGCCGATCATCGCGATGGTCAACGGCCACGCGCTCGCGGGCGGCCTTGGCCTCATGGTCGCGTGCGATCTCGTGGTCGCATCGGACGCCGCGCAGTTCGGCACGACGGAGATCACCGTCGGACTATGGCCGATGATGATCACCGCCGAGATCACGCGGTCGGTCGGTCGCAAGCGTTCGCTCGACATGATGCTCACCGGGCGCAAGCTCGACGCACGTGAGGCGCTCGAGTGCGGCTTGATCAATCGCGCGGTGCCCGCCGCCGAGCTCGAGGACGCCACGATGAAGCTCGCGAACGAGATCGCGGAGCGCAGCCCGGCGGTGATGCGCCTCGGGCTGCACGCGTTCTATCGCTCGCAGGACATGGAGCTCGAGCCGCAGCTGCGCTACCTGCAGGCCGAGCTCGGACGCGTGCTCGCTCTCGAAGATGCCGCCGAGGGAATCGCCGCGTTCTTCGGCAAGCGCAAGCCGGTGTGGAAAGGGCGCTGATGCGCACCGCGCTGTTCGCGGTCCTCGTCGTCGCGAGCGCTTGCAAGGACGACGCACCCGCGACGCGCACGCGAGCCACCGGCAGTAGCGCACCCGGCGATGCGACGATTCCCGTCGACGCCACGCTCGGTCCCGCTGTCTCCGTCAGCTGCACGGCCGCGCCGCTGCCGCCCGCCGATCCGCCTCGTGTTGCGAGCTCTCCGCGCGTCACGTTCGGCAAGCCCAGTGCCGCCGGTCTCCCCGGTGCTGTCGCCGTACTGCATGCGCACGAGAACCGGCTGCGCTTCTGTTACGAGCAGAACCTCGGCCGCGCGCCGACGATCGCGGGTACGTCGAAGCTATCGATCATCATCAAAGATACGGGCCACGTTCACGAGGTGATCGTCGACGACCCAGTCGATGGCGAGCTGGCGCTGTGCATCAAGCACATCGTCAGCGAGCTCGACTTTCCCAAGCCCAAGGCGCAGGTCACGATCGTCCAGCCGATCACATTCGCTTGGACACGCGGCGACGCGCTCGGCGCCGAACCCACCGCGTGGATTCCGTACGCGGCTACGACAGCGCTGGTTCCATCGGAGGTCGCACTCGTCGCCGCGCTCGGCCTTCAGAAGGCAATCCCGGGCGACAAGGTTGCCAGTTGTCTCGGCGCACGAACCGGTTCGCTGCGCGCGATCGCTCGCATCGGTCTCGACGGTGCCGTGACCGCGGCCAGCACGGGTGGCCTCGGTGATCGCGTCGTCGAAGCCTGCATCAGTGCCGCGCTCGTCGGCACCAAGACGGAGGCAGTACCGGTGGTCACCGAGGTCGCGTGCGACTTCGTGCGCGGCGATCCAGCGCCGTGGCGCGTCGCGACCGATGCCGGTTACACGGTGATCGATCCCGCGAAACCAATGCTGGCCACACCAAAGCCGGGCGAGACCTATCTCATCGTCGTCGAGCCGGCGACCCCGGCGTCCTCGATCACGAGCGCTCTACGGGCGGCGACCAAGGGTGCGGCGTACATCATCGCGCTCCACGTCGATGCCGGAGCGCCGTTGTTCATGACCGCGTCGCGCGGCACGGGCGGTGTCCCGGATCCCGCAGCACCGCTGGTGCTCGATAGCCGCGATCCGCTGCGTATCTGCGGTGGCCTTCTCGATGCGCCGGCTTCTGCGCCGCGCACCGACGCCGACAAGCTGCTCGCGAACGCGACAAAGCGATGCACGCACCGGCCGTGCCCGACCCAGCTGACGATCACCGTCACCCAGACAAAAGCTGACGAGCTGGCGACCCTCGTCGCTGCCGCGCGTCGTGTCGGATTCGAGCGAATCCGGTTGGGTGAGGGCGCGTGTCCGGCGCGCTGAACTTCTGCGCCGCGCGCTAGCGCCTTGTGCGCTAACTTGTAGCTATGTGGAGGAGGGCGCTCGTTGCGGGTGCGGTGATGGCCTGGCTGTCTCCGGCGACCGCCGAACCCCGCGCTCACGCCACGAACGGCACCACGCACGCCAAGCAAGGCCAGGTCACGAAGCCCAAGGCCAAACCCGGAGCGAAGCACAAGACCGTCGCGGCGAAGCACGAGACCGTCGCGGCGAAGCACCCGCGACCGCGCGTAGCGACGACCGCGAAACCGCTGGTCACCGTCGCGCAAGTCCAGGCCGACGGCCGGGTCAAGTACGGTCCGGATCGCTTGCCGCCCGGCTACGCGTGGCCGCCAACCGAGGAGATGGCCACCGCGAGCCGTACGTGCGAGCAGGAGCTCGACGTGCTCGGCATCAAGTGGAAACCCGCTCCCGCCGAAGAGATGGTCGCCGATCCGATCCTCGTGCCGTCGATGGAGCTCGGTGGCATCGCATACACCAGTGCGTTTCGCCGTCGTGGCGCACCGCCGATGGACTGTCAGTTCGCGCTAGCGCTCGCCAGGCTCGGACCGGACCTGTATGCCCTCGGCGTGCGCGAGGTCCAGTTCGGCAGCATCGTGCGACACACGCTTGCACGGTCACATGGCCAGACGAAGGACTTCTGGTCGCGGCACGCGCTCGGTCTCGCGATGGACGTGCGTTCGTTTGTGGATCAGAGCGGAAGGGTCGCGACGGTCGAGACCGACTACCTCAAGGACGATCCGCTGCTGCATGGAATCGAGGAGTTGATCAATGGGC
Organism: Kofleriaceae bacterium; assembly: GCA_043786265.1. GTDB lineage: Bacteria > Myxococcota_A > Polyangia > Haliangiales > Haliangiaceae > JABFXX01. The sequence goes on from JAYVWH010001004.1 coordinate 2,950, forward strand.
GGATGCAATTTCGCCAGGTCCTCACGCCCGGCAACGACCCAATCTCGCACGATGATCATTTCCACATCGAAGCGTCGGTAGATTTCACGGCTTTTCGATAGATTGTCGGCATGCCCGATCCAGTCGTCGAAGTCGAAACCAACTTCGGAACGTTTGTCATCACGCTCGAGTCGGCGAAGGCGCCGAAGTCCGTTGAAAACTTCCTTTCGTACGTCGATGCGAAGCATTACGACGGGACGATTTTTCACCGCGTGATCAAGACGTTCATGGCGCAAGGCGGTGGCTACGATCAGCAGTACGAGAAGAAGCCGGTCCACGCGTCGATCCAGAACGAGGCTGACAACGGGATCAAGAACACGCGCGGCACGGTCGCGATGGCGCGCACCGGGGAGCCGCACTCGGCGACGTCGCAGTTCTTCGTCAACGTCGTCGACAACAAGTTCCTCGATCACACCGGCAAGGACCAGCGCGGCTGGGGCTACGCTGTGTTCGGCAAGGTCACCGACGGCATGGATGTCGTCGACAAGATCAAGGAAGTCTCGACCGGCTCGAACGGGCCGTTCGACAAGGATTGTCCTGACGACCCGGTCGTCATCCGTCACATTCGTCGCCGCTGAGCCGGGGTACCATCGGCGCACCCATGGTGCTGCGCCGCCTCGTTTGCCTGCTGCCGCTCGTCGTTGCGTGTAGCGATCCGCCGCCGCCCATCGAGGTTGCGAACGGAAGGCTCGTCGCGCGGATCTTTCCTGACCCGGCGCGCATCGTTCTCGCACTCGACGGCGAGGTAGTGTGGAGCACG
>JAYVWH010001005.1:0-5333 GCA_043786265.1 Kofleriaceae bacterium
AGCTGGCCGATCTCGACCCCGACGTTGAAGCAGAGCAGCGGGACGACCACGTCGGTTGGCGGCAGCAGCTCCGACAACGTCGCCGCGAAGCCGAGGCCATGCACGAGGCCAAACGCGAACGTGAGTACATAGCGCCACCGCACGTTCGGTTTCACGACGTCCTCGGCTGCGGTGTACGCGATCGATGCCGCGATCAGCGCCTCGACGATGCGCGACGGCAACGCGACCAGGCCGAGCGCAGCTGCGATCAGGGTGATGCTGTGCGCGATCGTGAATGACGTGATCACGACCGCGGTCGAGCGCAGCGTCATGCCGAGAGCGCGTGTGTGCCATTCGCCGCGGCTGACGCCCGGGTAGAGCATCACGACGAGCAGCAGCGAGCACACGAACAGGATGTGATCGAGCCCGCTGTAGATATGATCCATCCCGGTGCGCACCCACGCGAAGAGCGATGGCCCCTGGCCCGCGCGCAGCGTGATCGTCGGCTCGCTCGCGCGCATGATCGTCGTGATCTGCTTCGCCCCCTGCGCGGTCATGCGAACGATCGCTTCGTGTCGCCGGTCGAGCGCGAAGAACCGGGTGAAGTCGAGCGCGAGCTCGCGCGGATGCTCGCAGTGCGCGACGTAGCTGACCGCGACGAACGTCTGGTCCTCTCGCTGCGCCGTCGGATCACCGGCAATGCAGCCGACGAGCGTGAACCAGCGCTGCACGAACGGCGCGACGCGCGCATCGTGGATCACGTCCTGGATCGACGGCTTCGCATCGGCGGGCAGGCCCATCGGCTCGATGACATCGCCCGGCGCGAACCGGATGATGACCTGGACCTTCTGTTCGGCGTCGTGGACGACGAGGTCGACGTACTTGACGCTCGTCTGATGCGCGCGTGCGTCGCCTGCGACGAGCAGCACGGCGAGCATCACGACGAACCGGATCACGGGACGATGTGCCCGCGCGATGCCGGGCCATCGGGGACGCCTGCGCCGCCGCCGCTTGGCGCTGCGGTGCCGCATGCCGCGAGGAGAACCAGGAGGATCAGTACTGGCACAGGTACGCGAACATACCGCTCGTGGGGACCTCAATCGCATCGCACGGGCGGTCATCCCACTGCTTGCCAACGCGCGAGCCCGCCACGATCACGCAGTCTTCCTGGTAGGTGGCGCCGGTGCCTCCATTGTTCGGCTCACCGGTGTGCCAGTTCGTGAACGCGAACGCGGTGCCGTCGTCCCACTGAAACGTCCCCTCGGTGACGAGGTCATTTCCGCCGATCCACGTGTCGACCGTTCCGATGAAGCTCTCGGCGAACGTGTCGAGCTGCGCGGTCTTGAGCCACGCGAGGTGGCCACCCGGCATCATCGTCATGCACGCGGACTTGGCCGCCGCATAGGTCGCGGGTGTCGTGACGTGGACCAGGCACGAGCCATCGGGCGCGAGGGCAGCCGTGCCACCACCGCACACCCGGGCATCGGTCGCGGCGTCTGCAACACTGCTATCCACGCGCGTCCCGTCGGAGATCGCCGCATCGCCGCCGCTGCCATCACCGCCAAGCGATGCATCACAGCCGGCGGCTGCGAGCACGAGCGCGAAGGCGAGCTTACGTGGCATGCCCCATTATGGATGATCGTGTACGTTTCGGACCACATGAGTCGTCAAAGGCCCCTCGTTCTCATCATGGCCGCCGGACTTGGCACGCGGATGAAGAGCGAGACTTCGAAGGTTCTCCATAGGATCGCCGGTCGCCCGATGCTGCACTGGGTCGTGACCGCGGCCCGAACGGCGGGTGCCGAACGGGTCGTCGCAATCCTGGGACACCAGCACGAGGCCGTGAAAGCAGCCCTCGACGCCAGCTTTGGCGCGGGCTCGGTCGAGGTCGCGATCCAGTCCGAGCAGCGCGGTACTGGCCACGCGGTGCAGTGCGCGCTGCCGAGCGTGCAGAACGAGCCGGATGACCGCATCGTCGTGATCCTCACCGGCGACGCACCGTTGCTTCGCAGCGAACGGATCGCCGAGCTCGTCAAGGCCTGCGCCGAATCGCCGGCCGGCCTCGCGCTGCTGTCGACGCGCCCCGATCGCGACATGCCCTACGGGCGCCTCGTGCGCGACGACAAGGGCGTGCTGCACAAGATCGTCGAGCATCCCGACGCGACGCCGGAGCAGCGCCAGATCAAGGACACCAACGCCGGCTTCTATGCGATCAAGCTCGGCCACCTCCGCAAGGACCTCGCCGCACTGCGCGCCGATAACGCGAAGGGCGAGCTCTACCTGACCGACCTCATCGCGCACGCACACGCGCGGGGCGGCGCAACCGCGATCGACGCACCTTTCACCGAGGTCACCGGCATCAACGATCGCGTCGATCTCGCAACCGTCGATGCAGAAGCACGCCGCCGCATCAATGAAGCGTGGATGCGCGCGGGCGTGACAATGGTCGATCCGCGCAGCACGTACATCGATGCGGACGTCGGCCCGCTCGGCAAGGATGTCTGGATCGCCCCGAACGTCGCGCTGCGCGGCAAGACCACGATCGGTGACAATGTGCGCATCGATCTCGGCTCCGTGCTCACCGATGTCACCGTTGGCGCCGACACGCAGATCAAGCCGTACTCGGTGCTCACCGAGAGCACGGTCGGCGAGAAGGTGCAGGTCGGTCCGTTCAGCCACTGCCGCCCGGGCACGCGGCTCGACGAGGACGCGCACATCGGCAACTTCGTCGAGACGAAGAAGACGCACGTGATGGCGGGCGCGAAGGCGAACCACCTCGCCTATCTCGGCGATGCGTCGATTGGCGCGAAGGCCAACATCGGTGCGGGCACCATCACCTGCAACTACGACGGCGTGAGCAAGCACAAGACCACGATCGAGGCCGGCGCCTTCATCGGCTCGGACAGCCAGCTCGTCGCACCGATCACGATCGGTCGTGATGCGTACGTCGGCTCCGGTTCGACGGTGACCAAGGACGTGCCCCGTGGCGCGCTCGCACTGACGCGCGTGAAGCAGGTGAACGTCGAAGGCTGGGCAGATCGGTTCCGCGAAGCGCAGGCGAAGCGGAAGAAGAACGCCGAGGGGGACAAGTGAGGGCGCAGGATCGACGCGCGTCGCGAGTCCTCGAGCGACGCGCGCACCCTAGCCCGAACGCGTCCCCGTGGGACAAGGACAAGAACGGCTAGTGCGGCCGCTCGTCGCCGTCGTTCTGGTCCTCGCCTGCAAGGACAAGCCGCAGGTTCATCACCGCGACGATGCGGCCGTCGCGAAGGTCGCGCGCGATACAGCAGTACCGGTCGACGCGGGCTTGTGGCCCGAGATCGCGAAGCTGCCAGCGATCGACGCGGTGCGTGTAATCGCGCTGCCCGCGAAGCTCGATACGCCGCGCTTCGAGATCGGTGGTCCGGTGATCGTCGGCGACCTCGCGGTCGTGTCGTCGTCGCAGTTCGGGTTCACCGCGGTCGATTTCCGGCGGGGCCAGCTGGTGTGGACGAAGGCGGCGGGAAGCCACGTCGCGCCACCGCTCGTCGTCGATGGGAACCTCGTGCTCGTCGCGAGCTGCATCAACCCGCCGACGATTCCCGATGGCGAGGAGCTGCTCGGCTGCGTTCGCGTCGTCACGCCGACAGGCGCAGATCAGGCGTACATCGCGATCCGTGGCCGCGGCGTCGACGCATTCTCCGCGTCGGCGGGCGACCAGTCGGTGTGGTCGACGGGCAAGGGTGCGATCTTCTGGCGGCGTGGCGATGCCGCGGTATCGATCGATCTGCTCACCGGTGTCGCCAAGCCCGCCCCCGATGCGACCGAGCCACTCGTCGTCACATACAAGGACAAGACATGGCAGGTGCGGCGCACCGAGGACGGCCAGATCGACGCCGTGGGCAAGCCGAGCTGGCGGACCGAGAGCAGCTACACCGCGCTGGTCGGCGCGATCTACATCCCGGACCAGGCGCCGATGGTGCGAGCCGCGAGCGCAGGCGGCCACGGCGAGCATCCGGAGATCATGCTGTTCGATATGGATGCGACCGGATCGATGCACGGTCAGGTGTCGCTCTATCCGGTGCCCGGCATCGGAATCATCGGTCACGCGAGCTCGAAGGTCGGCAACACCGCGCTTGCGGTACGGCTCGACACATCGCTCGAGCGCGACTACATCGCGGGCTACGCGGCCAATGCAGCGCTGCAATGGATCTATCCACTCCCGCAGACGCCGCGTCCCGACCCGGTAGGTCTAGCGGTCACACACGACGCGGTCGTGGTGTTCCACGACGGCGATACGGTCACGGTTCTGCCGGAATTGTCGGCGCCTCCTACGGCTCCCGGCGCCGTCGCCGAGCCGTCGGAAAACGCGACACCGTAAGTACGCGACGATCCTCGCAACGGGGTTGGTACGCCGGGTGCTCTAAGCGTTCGGCATGAACAGCAACACGATGACGACTCTCTTGAGCAGCTCGATCGCCCTCTCGCTCGCTGCGACCGGTTGCGTGAAGCAGGACGCCCCGCCCGACGAGATCGGCCGCGCGATTCCCACCGCCGACCAGGTTCGCATCAAGCTGCCCGCGAACCAGGCTCGCATGCTCGGCGACCTCGCGAACTACTACGTCGTCACCCGCGACGTCACGCGCACGCTCAACGGCGGCACCGCGTGGGTGCTCGTCCTGATCCACGCGATCGTGCAGTACCCGGTCACGTCGACGAGCGGCAACGTCTACACGTGGGGACCGTGGAGCGACGCGCTCGCCCCCGCGGAGTACAAGCTCGACGTCACCGACAACGGCGACGGCACGTACGACTACCTCCTCTCGGGCCGCAACAAGACCGTCGCCGGTTCGCAGTTCGAGGTCGTCATCGACGGCCACGCCGATCCGCGCCCGGGCGAGCTGCTCGGCAACGGCGACTTCAAGATCGACTTCGACGCGGGCAAGCGCGTCAACCCGGTCGACTCGGGTGATGCCAAGGGCACGGTCGTCGTCCAGTACGACCTCGCGGCACGCCACCTCGACATGGTCGCCGCCGCGCCCGACGTGAACGGCAACCCGGCGATGTTCGAGTACGGTTACAACGAAGCGCCCGACGGCGGCGGCGACATGGTGTTCAACGCGACTGCCGATACCGGTGGGACGAGCGCCGCGGAGAACATCGTGATTCGTTCGCGCTGGCAGAACGACGGTGCGGGCCGTGGTGATGCGCGCATCGCCGGTGGTGACCTTGGCGCGTCCCAGGCGATCGCCTCGGAGTGCTGGAACACCCTGTTCCGCCGGACCTTCTACACCGACAGCGTCAACTGGCAGCCGACGGAAGGCGCGCTCTCGGATTGCGCGTACGACACGGCAGACCTGCCGCCGCTCTGAGGC
>JAYVWH010001006.1:0-2160 GCA_043786265.1 Kofleriaceae bacterium
GGGGAGGCGCTCCTGCGTCGCGAGCGCTTCGATCACTCGCCCGGGGAAGGGAGAAGTTCCGCTCAGTGCCTCGAACAGCACAATACCCATCGCGTAGACATCAGAGCGACCATCGAGCTTGTTGCCCTCGATCTGCTCGGGCGCCATGTACTGGGGCGTGCCGATCGCCTGGCCGGTGTGCGTGAGTCCGGGCTCGGCCGTCAGCTTCGCGATGCCAAAGTCGATGACCTTGGCGCGTCCCGCGATGGTGACGTACAGGTTCGACGGCTTGAGATCACGATGGACGATTCCGCGCGCGTGCACGGGGGAGAGCGCGCGAAGAGCCTCCGCGATCAGCTTGCAGGCGGTACCGGCTGGTACGCGGCCGCGCTGGCGAATCACATCCGACAGCGACGCGCCGTGCAGGTATTCCATGATCTGGTACGGACGACCGTCGTCGAGCACGCCGAGTGCGATCACGTTGACGAGGCCGTCATGACGGATGAGGTTGGCGATCTTGGCCTCGCTGATGAAGCGCTCGGACATCTCGGGTTCCGACGCGAACGCGCCGGACAGGACCTTGATCGCCACCTGCGAGCCGATCGACGGCATCACCGCCTTGTAGACCGTGCCCATGCCGCCGACGCCGATCCGCGACACCACGCGGTACCCGCCGATGTCCAAGCCGAGCAATGGATCATCGGCCATCGCGGCAAGCTCGGCTCCGTCGACCGCACAGCTGCCCACGTCATCGGCCCGGCGGCCGCACGTCTGGCACAGGTACACGGTTGCCGCGTCCACGCGACGAGCATATCGCGAACCCGGCTGCCCGGTTGGCTGCGCAACCGCTCAGCGGCGCTTGCGCGGGCGCTCGAAGCCGAATTGGTTGAGCTTGTTGGTCAGCGTCCGTCGCGAGATGCCGAGTACGCGCGCTGCCTCGGTCGGGTTGCCGCCACAGCGCGCGAGCACGTCCTCGATGGATGGCGCGCCCAAGCGCCGCGGTTCGCTTCACGGCGAGGGCCCGGCGGTTGCGCAGCTGCTCGAGCTCCGCAGCGAGCGCCGCGGCGGCATCCGCATGTGCGACCCGTGCAGTCTGCCAGCGGGCGCGTGCCGCGGCGACCGCGCCGCGTCGCGTCTGGTCGCCGAGCGGGCCGCGGATCGTCAGGCCCACCTCGATCGCGTCGATCAAGCGCGCCGACGAGCTACTCGTATGCGTCGGGCACGTACGGACTCACGTAGCGCCACTCGGGGCGCGGGGAGGTCACCCTTCCCGCCTGGCTGACGATCGGCGGTGACTTCCTCGGTCGGGTTCCTTACCGATCGTTCTATCTGTCGAGCATGGTAAACTCTCCGAGCCGTGGTTGCGCCCGCACATCATCGCTTCACCTTCGACGACTACCTCCGGATCGAAGAGGACAGCAGCATCAGGCATGAGTTTCTGGATGGGCGCATCTGGGCGATGGCTGGCGGTACGCCCGAACACGCCCGGATCTGCGCCAACGTGATCGCGCTTCTGAACGTGGCGCTCGGCGCTCGGCGGTGCAGCGTTTACACGACGGACCTGCGCATTCGGATCCTCGCGACGGGGCTCGCAACCTACCCGGACGTCAGCGTGATCTGCGGGCAACCCGACCTCGACCCCGCCGATCCGAAACGTCACACCGCACTCAACCCGAAGTTGGTGGTCGAGGTGTTGAGCCCGTCTACCGAGGACTACGATCGAGGCGAGAAGCTCGAAAACTACCAGCAGATCGCGTCGCTCGATGAGGTGGTCCTGGTTCACCACGACGAACGCAAGATCGTCGTGTGGCGGCGTACGGCAGCGCGCTGGACCGTGACCGAATACGGTGAGGGTGTCATCCCGCTCGCCATCGGTTGCGAGCTCACGGTTGCGTCGGTCTATCGCGATCCGCTGGCGTGACCACGGAAAGCCAGCGACTGCGGCTCGCCAAGCGCCTATGGCGAGTGACCTGCGGTCGCGGATCTCGCGCGGATGTCGATGAATCGCGCCGAGTAGCTACTCGTACGCGTCGGGCACGTCTGGACTCATGTAGCGCCACTCGGGGCCCGGGGACGGCCACACCACCTGCTCGCGCGTCGCGACGGCGCTGCGGTCGACGACGAGCCCGACGCGCTCGCCTACGCGCAGGCCGAGGCCGTGCAGCTGCCGATGTCGCTTGC
>JAYVWH010001007.1:0-11189 GCA_043786265.1 Kofleriaceae bacterium
CTCGACGCCGGACGCGGCGAACCGCGCCATGATCTGACGCGGTGAACAGCGCGGTGCCATGGCGTGCGAACACGGTGCGGCTCTGGCGCACGCCGCTTCGCGCCCGCAACGGTGTCGAAGGCGGCGCGCAGGTTGTTCAATCAGAGCGCAAGCGCCGAACGGACGGCGAGCGCGGCACCGGCGAGCAGCAGCACGACCCACACGATGCGCTCGAACCGGTCCGCATCGAGCTTACGGTGGATGCGCTCGCCGATGATCAGTCCGGGGACGATCGTCAGCGCGAGAAGGCCACCGACCTCCGCGGTCATCCGCGTGTAAAGGTGCGTGGAGGCATAGTTGATCAACAGCGCGATGTTCAGCGCCAGCCACAGCACCGCGAGCGTCGCGCGGAAGGCCCGCTTGTCGGGCAGCCGCCTGCGCACGACGTAGACGATCATCGGACCGCCGGTGCCGAACAGACCGTGCGCGATGCCGCCGAGCACGAGCAGACCGAGGCGCACGGGGCGCGCGAGCTCGCCCGTTCCCGGCCTCGCCAGCTGAAACACCGACAGACCCACGACGAACACGCCAAACCCCAGGGCGAGCGCCTCTTTTGCGGGCACGGCGTGGAACAGCGCGAGCCCGATGGCGGCGCCGATACCGACGGCAGGCGCGACCTCGACCGCGAGCAGCCGCCAGGCAATTGCCGAGAACCCGCGCCCCAGGAGCCAGCTTGACAGGACCATGTTGAGCGGCACGAACGCTGGCAGCAGCAGCTCGAGCGGGACCACCTGGGCGCCGATGCTGGCGGCGAGGACCGTGCCACCAAAGCCGATGGCACCCTCCGTGGCGAAAGCGCAGAGCGCGATCACTCCGAGGATGACGAGGACGCCTTGATCGAGTACGAATCCGTGCATGACCCAGGCCGTGCGGCTCGAGAAGCTGTTGTATCGCACCGTCAAGGAGACGTGCGAGAGCTACGAGCTGCTGCGTCCAGATGATCGCATCATGGTCGCGATGTCGGGTGGTAAAGACAGCTACACGCTGTTTCACCTGCTTACGCGCCTTGTTCCGCGCCTGCCGTTCAAGATCGAGCTGATCGCGGTCCATCTCGATCAGGTCCAGCCCGGCTACACCGGCGAGGGCCTGCGCGCCCACCTGGAGAGCACCGGCTGGCCGTTCGAGGTCCTGCGCGAGGACACGTACTCGGTCGTGACCTCACACATCGACGACAAGTCGACGTATTGCTCGCTGTGCTCGCGCCTGCGCCGCGGCATCCTTTACACGGCGGCGGAGCGCCTTGGCTGCAACAAGCTGGCACTCGGTCATCACCGCGATGACTCACTCGAGACCTTCCTGCTCAACTTGTTCTACAGCGGCAAGATGCAGGCGATGCCCGCGAGCTATCGCACCGATGATGGTCGGTTCGAGGTCATCCGCCCGCTGATCGAGTGCAGCGAGAAGGACATCGCCGAATACGCAGCGACGCTCTCCTTCCCGATCATCCCGTGCAATCTGTGCGGCTCGCAGGATGGCCTCAAGCGCGATGCGATGACGGCGCTGCTCGGCGAGCTGGAGAAGACCAACCCACACGTGCGATCGGTGATGGGGAACGCGCTGCGCAACGTGCGGCCGACGCATCTGCTCGATCGCGACGTCGCGCGCGCATGGGCCGAGCGCTCTGCCGACATTCGCCCTGCTGCCGCGGTCTTGCCCCGCGCGCAGCACGCCGCCGCCGAGCCCGTGTTCAAGGGTGGCCGGCTGCGGGTCGTCGATTGATCGCAAGGGCCGGCTCTGCCGGTCCGCGCCGCAGCGCCGAAGGCGGTGCAGAGTTTGATCGCAAGGGCCGGCTCTGCCGGTCCGCGCCGCAGCGCCGAAGGCGGTGCAGAGTTTGATCGCAAGGGCCGGCGTCCGCGCCGCAGCGCCGAAGGCGGTGCAGAGTTTGATCGACTACTGGCAAAACCCGGTCGAGAACGCCGCGACTTCGTTCTGCGGATTCTGATTCGGGCACGCTGTTTCGGTCGTGCCGCCAATCGACGACGGGATGCTCGCCGATAGTGTGCACGCGGTGGTCGCGTTGTTACAGCTCGTCGTCCAGCCGCACATGCAGCCATTGGTATCCGTCGTGCCGTTGAGGCCCAGGCCCCAGCCGATCGAGCCGACGACCAGGTCGGCGACGAACTCGGTTGTCTCGCCGGTCATGTCGGAGACCCAGCCGAGGTCGCTCTTCGTGGTGTCGCTGCAGTCGTGATAGCTGGTCGAATAGCTATAGATCGTACCGACGGTGCCGCCGTTGCCAGTGTTGTCGCCGCCCAGGACGATCATCACATACGGTCCGGTCGTCGGACGCACGGTGACGACCTCGATGGGGGTGGTCGAGAGGCGCGCTTTGACACCATCGATCACTTCCTGGATCTCGGTCGCGCGCGTCGCCGTGCCTTGCCGCCACGGAGGGACGACCGAGCTGGTGGTGTTGAGCCAGCGGGCCTTGTTGGTGGTGGCGTCGCTCGCAGCGTTATCAGTCAGGGTGACGCCGAGAAATTCGAGGAAGACTTTGCGGCCATTCGCGCATGCCGGAGCGGCGTCGATCTGCACGGCGGCATCCACGTTGCCGCTGCCGTTGGCGTCGGGGTTGTTGCTACCGCCGGTATCATCGCCGGCCAATGACGCCTTGCAGCCACCCGCGAGCAGGGCGATGAGGGCGAGCAGCTTTACCATTCCGATCGTTACTCTAGCGAAGCTAACTAACGGTTTCTACTGGGAAGAAAGCCCCCAGGCGATCGATGCCCGCAGGCCCCAGCTAGGCGAGGCGGTCGCGGACAGCCTGATTGACCGCCGCAGCGTCGGCATTCGGTGCAGATCTCATGACCTGGCCAACGAAGAAGCCCAGGAGGCCCGTCTTACCCGCCTTGTATTGGGCGGCCTTGTCCGGGTTGGCCGCGATCACGGAGTCGACCGTGGACCCCAGATCGACGGCAGGGGCTGCGCTGAGGACAAGCTTGCCGGTGGCCACAAGCTCCGCGAGCGCGGTCTTGGCCGCGCCCCCGGTGGCAGCGCCGGACTTGACGTGGCCCAGCAGCTCGGCGAACCGCGGCGCGTCGATCGTCGTGACATCGGCGAGCGCCTTGCCAGCGAGGGCTCGCGGCAGATCGTTGATCATCCATTTCGCCACGAGCTGGGCGTCACCGACAGCCGACGCGGTCTCGACAAACAGTGTTGCGGTGGCGCGATCACCAGTCAGAAGGTCCGCCTGCTCGGCGGGGAGGCCCAGCGCTTCGGCCTTCGCGTACGCCGCAGTCAGCTCTGCATCGCGCGCGCGCGCCTCGGTGCGGTACTCGAGCGGCGACTTGCTCTTGGGACGCGTCGCGGCCTTTGCGTTCTCCTTGCGCTCGGCCGGCGCCGCGTGCACGGCCGCAGGCTTGTCATCGCGAAGCGAGATGATCTTGTTGAGCACGAGCGCGCCCGGCTTCGAGTCCGCGTCGACAATGAAGTAGCCCACACGCTCGAGCTGCCAGCGCGAGCCAGCGGCCGCTGTCGCGAGCGAAGCTTCGAGGCGGGCACCCTTGGCGACGACGAGCGAGTCTTTGTCGAGGTGCTCCAGGAAATCGCCGCCGCCTTCTTCGGGACGCGGCACCTTGAACAGCCGCTCGTAGACCCGGATCTCGGCGGGCACGCTGGTGACCGCATCGACCCAGTGGATCACCCCGGCGCCCTTCGCGGTGTCGACCGCCTTCGCGCGCAGCTTGGCGACATGGCCGGCGCCGTCACGGGTGACGACTTCCTCGGCCGTGATGCAGTACCCGTGGCGCAGGCGAACGGTGCGACCTAGCGCGAGGCGCTTGTAGTCGGCCGGCGGGTTGTCGCTCCAGTCCTCGCGGTCGATGAAGATGCGGTTGCTGATCGGAAGCCGGCGCGAGCCGGGCTTGCCGACATCGGGCGGGAACAGCGGCGCATCGGCACTTGCCGGTCCGATGTCCCCGGTGACTTCTACCTCGATCGGGTGGAGGACACCGAGGACGCGCGGTGCGTTTCGGTTGAGATCATCGCGCACGCAGTACTCGAGCTTCCCGATGTCGACCATCGAGTTCGCCTTCGCGATGCCGATCATGTCGCAGAACGACCGGATCGCCTCGGGGCTGTAACCACGACGGCGCAGCGCGGCCAATGTCGGCATCCGCGGGTCATCCCAGCCGCTCACGTGCCCATCCTCGACGAGCTTGAGCAGCTTGCGCTTGGACATCACGGTGTACTCGAGCGCGAGCCGCGCCATCTCGTACTGATGAGGGCGCGGGTTCCACGGGCCGGTGTTGTCGAGGACCCAGTCGTAGAGCTCGCGGTTGTTCTCGAACTCGAGCGTGCAGATCGAGTGGGTGATGCCCTCGATGCCATCCTCGAGCGGATGCGCGTAGTCGTACATCGGGTAGATACACCACTGGTCGCCAGTGCGGTGGTGATGCGCGTGGCGGATCCGGTAGAGCAGTGGATCGCGCATCTTCATGTTCGCGCTTGCGAGATCGAGCTTCGCGCGCAGGACTTTCGCGCCGTCGGGAAACTCGCCCATCTTCATGCGGCGCAGGAGATCGAGGTTCTCGTCGACGCTACGGTCGCGGAACGGGCTCGGCTTGCCGGGCTCGGTGAGCGAGCCGCGGTACTCCTTGATCTGCTCGTCCGTGAGGTCGTCGACGTAGGCCTTGCCCTCGCGCACGAGGCGCTCGGCGAGCTCGTACATGCGCGGGAAGTAGTCCGCCGAGAATAGGACCTGGGTTGGTGCGAACCCGAGCCAGCGCACATCGTGCTCGATCGACTCGACGTACTCGACGTCTTCCTTGGTCGGGTTCGTGTCGTCGTAGCGGAGGTTGCACGTGCCGCGGTAGTCGAGGGCGACGCCGAAATCGACACAGATCGCCTTGGCGTGGCCGATGTGGAGGTAGCCGTTCGGCTCGGGCGGAAACCGCGTCGCGACCTTGGTGTGGCGCCCGGTGCGCAGATCCTCGTCGATGATGTCGCGGATGAAATCGTTGCGCTCTGACGCCATGGCGCCGTGAACTCTACCTCATTATAGAATTCACGCATGAGGCTCCCCTGGCTCGTCTTGCTTGTTGCCTGCAGCAAAGCTCCACCCCCGAAGGCGCCGATCACGGAGCAAGCGGTCGACAAGGTCGCCGACATTGCCGGGCGGTGGGCGACCTATGACGAGCTCGACTGGGGCTACACGATGACGATCAGCGCCAAAGGCACCATCGACGTGTGGATCGACCGCGCCAAGCTGGGGCGTTGCGAGCAGAAGGGGACGATCGCTGCGGGAACAGCGAGCCGGGTGTTCCGTGTGATGTACACGCGCGGCGAGTGCAACCCGGAGGCGGTGGGCAGGCCGATCGACATGACGATCGCCTCGTTCACGGGCGGCGCACTCACCGTGGTCGTGGGCGAGCAGCGCCGCACATACACCAGAGCGCAGTAGGTGACGGGCTTCGAACGCGCATGGCTCGTGACCCTCGCGATCAGCGCTTGCTGCGGGCGCGTAGCGTTCGATTGAACGTTAGTTACACGCGCCCCACAGCGCCTCGATTTCGGCCTGATCGAGCGCAGTCGGCGGTGTAGTCAGGTTGCCCGGATTCATCACGCTGATGCGCTCGCTGGCAGGCACGTGCTGCAATCCGAACGCATGGCCGAGCTCGTGGGCGATCACGATCCCGAGCACGCGCTCGTCTGCGATAGTGCGATTGATGTAGATGACGCCTGCGCGATCATCGTAGAGGCCGTGGAAGTTGCCGGCCGCGTCGTCGAAGCGTACCTCCAGCGTGGCTCCGGCGCGCAGACCCAGTGCGGGTGCACCGCGATCGCGCCACAACCCCTGTGCCGCCGTCATGCCGGCGGTCTGGAGCTCGGTTGGTGTCAGTGTCACCAACGCGAGCGGAGAGCAGGCGTCGACCATGTGCTCGACGGGATTAACAGCATCCGTCGTGCACGCGGCCAGCCCTGCGAGAGCTAGAACCACCCAAATGCGCAAGGCAGCGACGGTAACAGCCGACGCTGCACTTGCTCAACGAGATTCGTCTGCGAGAATTCGCGAGATCAGAACTCTACGCCGACGGTGCCCTTGAGACCCCAGCGGTTCATCGATGCGGAGTTGTTCGAACCGTTGCCCGTCGGCAACAGATCGGCGCCGGTGGTGAGGCGATACTCGCCGCGAGCGTCGAGCATCAGCCCACTCCAGTGGCCCGCGATACCAAGTCCGAGCGGCATCTCGAGCACGTCGTCGGAGCCCTTGAGATCCGAGAGATTCTGGTTCGTGTTCGTGAGGTCGTAGCGTCGCCAACCGACGCCTGCGAAGGCGAAGGGTTGGATCGGGAGGTTGAACGTGGCGTTGAACCGCAGTGCGCCCTGCACACCGTTGCCAACGAGCAGCGCGTTATTGTCGACGCCGAGCGCTTTGATTCCCTGCGCCGAACCTATGTACGAGCCTTCGACTGCGAGCAGAGAGCGCGTGCCGATCGTTGCGCGCACGTCCCAGTCGCCACCGACGTTCGTCGAGTTACGGAGCGAGTCGTTGACGAATCCGCCTGCGCCACCACCGGCCGCGATGCCGAGGCCAATTCCCATGGCGCTCGTGTGGCGCTCCTCTACCATCGGGTGCGGCACGCGGTAATCCGTATCCACGACGGGTGCGGGCGTCTCCACGTTGACATTCACGTCGACAGGCGCCGGCGGCGTGATCGTGGTTGTGGTGCTGCTGTGACTCGGCATGGCGGTGCCGTCACTCGGCATGGCGGTGCCATCACTTGGCGTGGGCATCGGTGCCGGATTGTTCTGAGTGTCATTGGGCGCGGTCTGTGCGACGGCGGCGCCCGTGAAGGCAAGGCCGAGCAGCGTGCTGGCCCATGCCGTCGATACGAGTTTGGTCATAGGATCCTCCTAACCTCCTCGCGAGCACCATGCGTGCCACCGACCTCAGTGAAGTAGTGAGTACGCAACGATCGTCACGAGAGAGCCAAACAGCGTCTTCAGAAAGCTCGAACCCTCGCTGGGAACGCCGAGCGGCACCGTCGTCGGGCGCGCGCTGTCGATCCATACGTGAAAGGCCTTATCAGAGCCGTTCGCTGCCATGACAACGTCGCCCGTTCCGGTCGGCACGCCATCGATCTGGATGTGCTTCGTGTGCGCATCGTCCACGAGGAGCACGCCATTGATGGCAACACTGACGCCATCCGCAGCGTCGGACATCGTGAGGATCAATGTTCCAGTCGGCAGGTCTGGTTGGTCGGGGTAGCGGACGTGGACGTCGTGCGAACAACCGGCGACGATCAGAACAACCATCAACCACTTCACGACGAGTCAGACGATCGCTGGCGGGAGAAGGGTTGCTCGGATACCGTCCGCGCGGACATGGCCCGGATCAACGAGCACTACGCCAAGCTGCCTGCCAGCTACCTGTTTCCCGAGATCGGACGGCGCGTTCGGGCCTATCAGGCTGCCAACCCCGCCGCGAAGGTCATCCGCCTGGGCATCGGGGATGTGACCGAGCCTCTGGCGCCCGCCATCGTGGAAGCAATGCACGCCGCGGTCGACGAGATGGGGAAGCGCGAGACGTTTCGCGGCTACGGCCCGGAGCAGGGCTACGACTTTCTTGTGGAAGCGATCCGCGAGCACGACTACAAGTCTCGCGGTGTCGACATCGCGGCGGACGAGATCTTCGTTAGCGACGGCAGCAAGTGCGACAGCGGTAACATCCAGGAGATCTTTGCGCTTGCGGCGAAGATTGCGGTGACGGACCCCGTCTATCCGGTCTACGTCGACTCGAACGTGATGGCGGGGCGTACGGCCGCCGTTGGCGCTGATGGGCGCTATCCCGGTTTCGTCTATCTCGTTGGCAACGAGGCCAACGGGTTTCAGCCAGATCCGCCGGGCGAGGCTGTCGATGTGGCGTATCTGTGCTCGCCGAATAATCCCACTGGCACCGTCGCCACGCGCGCGCAGCTCACGAAGTGGGTTGCGTGGGCGCGCGCGAACGACTCGATCATCCTGTTCGATGCCGCGTACGAGGGTTACATCTCCGATCCGTCGCTGCCTCGCTCGATCTACGAGATTCCAGGCGCACGCGAGTGTGCGCTCGAGCTGCGCAGCTTTTCGAAGCGCGCGGGCTTCACCGGCGTGCGCTGCGCGTTCTTGGTCGTGCCGAAGTCCGTCACGGGTGTCGACCCGGCGGGCAAGCGCGTGTCTCTCAACGCGCTGTGGGCACGCCGTCACACCACGAAGTTCAACGGTGTGTCGTACGTGGTCCAGCGCGGCGCTGCAGCGGCGTACTCGCAGGCGGGCCTGGCGCAGACGCAGGAGCAGATCGCGTTCTACATGGAGAACGCGCGGTTGCTTCGCGAGGGCCTAGGGGGGGCGGGATTCACGATCTTCGGCGGCGTTCACGCTCCGTACATCTGGATCCGGACGCCACAGGGCGCGTCGTCGTGGGACTTCTTCGATCACTTGCTCAATTCGGCGCAAGTCGTTGGCACACCCGGCGCGGGCTTTGGCCCGGCGGGCGAGGGCTACTTCCGCCTGTCCGCGTTCAACTCGCGCGCGAACATCGAAGAGGCGCTCGGCCGCATCCGCAAGGTGTTCGCGTGATCGCAAGCCCCGGCATGCCGGGGTGCGCAGCATGACTTCTCGTCGGCGCCGCACGATCACTTCACAACCACGCAGGGCGGTGGCATCGCGTTCGCGGAGAACGAATGCCCGCAGCAGGGCAACTGGCAACTACCTGCGGGCGGCGACATGGCCGCGCTCGTGGTCGATTGCATCGCGGCGTTCTACTCGGAGGGGCCGGGCGGCGGTCACTACGACAACATGATGGGCCCGTATGCCAAGCTCGGCTGTGGCATTTACCAGAGCGGCGTGAAGGTCACGATCATTCAGGACTTTGGCAACTGATGCAGTGGTCTCTCGAGCACGGAATGATGGTGCGGCGAATCGGCAAGGGCCCGACCGTCGTATGGATCCACGGTCTCGGCGAATCGAGCGTCAGCTTCGAGCCTGTGCTCGCGATGCTGCGCGACTACACCCACGTGCTCGTCGACCTCCCGGGCTACGGACGCTCGCCGTGGCCCGACGAGGTCAGCGCTCTGAGCGATGTCGCTGCCAGCTTCGCGCGCTGGCTCGCGAACGAGCAGCCGGCCGTGCTGGTCGGTCACTCGATGGGCGGCGTGCTCGCGACGGTCGTGGCGGAGCTTGCGCCCGTGCGCGGTGTCGTCAATGTCGACGGCAACCTGACCCGCGGTGACTGCACGTTCAGCCTGCAAGCGGCCGGCTACTCGCTCACCGAGTTTCGCGCGCACGGGTTCGCGGCGGTTCGCTCGCAGGTCTACACCGACGGGATGAAGCGGGCCGAGCTGCGGGGCTATCACGCGGCGATGCGCTTCTCTTCACCTGACGTGTTCCACCGTCACGCGCTCGATCTGGTCGAGTTGAGTAGTGCCGACTCGCTCGCGCCTCGTCTCGCGGCATTGAAGGTGCCCAAGCTGTTCGTCGCTGGGGTTCCCGATGGCATCTGTGCGGCGAGCCGCCTACGCCTCGACGCAGTTGGTGTGCCATGGCTCGCGATCGAGCCGGCCGGTCACTGGGTTTATCTTGATCAGCTCGAGCGGTTCGCGATGGCGGTCGATACGTTCCTGCGCGGTTGCTAGTTCGGTGTCGACCGGTCTGGTCGAACAACCGCTTCTTTTGCGCCGAGAGCGTCCAGCGCCTCGCGCTCCTGGGCCGCGTTGACAAGCCCCTGCATGCGCAGCAAGCGGATGATGCGCACCGCCTTCTTGGTCAGCAAGGGATCGCGGACATCCGGTGCCCGCTTGAACGGATTGGGTAATGCGATCGCGAGGCGCGCGGCCTCCGCCGGTGTCAGTGCCTGCGCCGAGTGTCCGAACCACTTGCGCGCTGCGGCCTCCGCGCCGAACACCCCGTCGCCCCACTCGGCGATGTTCAAGTACAGCTCGAGGATGCGCTGCTTGGTCAGTTGGTCCTCGAGCGAGAATGCGATCATCATCTCGCGCAGCTTGCGGATCATGCTGCGCGATGGCGACAGGTAGAGATTCTTCGCGACCTGCTGGGTGATCGTGCTGCCGCCGACACCGAGCTCGCCGTGGTCGAAGTTCGTTTCAACTGCCTTCTCGATCGCGTCCCAGTCGACGCCCTCGTGCGAGTAGAAGTGTGCGTCCTCGGCATAGATCACGGCCGCGCGCAGGTAGCGCGAGATGTGGCCGAGCGGCCGCCAATCCCACGCGAGCACGAATGCCTTGCCGGCATCCGCGGCCTGCTCGCGCCGCAGATCGATGAACGCGGTCGACGTCGGGTTCTCGGTCGCGAGCCGGGTGGTGTCAGGCAACGAGCACCACAGGCCCGTCGCGCCGATCGCGAGCACGACCACGATCGCCTCGACGCCGAGTCGAAACCGGCGTCCCCAGCGTGAGCCAGGTGGCGCCGGTGGCCGGGCAGCAACGCGCGGGCGACGGGGGGCCATGCGCGCAGCATAGCGCTGCAACGAGCGGGGATTACTTGCCGAAGTCGAGGCTCTTCATCGCGTCCTGAAAGCCCTTGTCCTCGCCGCAGGTCTGCGCGAGAGCCATGATGGGTCCGAGCGCGCCCATCATCTTGCTCATGTAGTTCGACTCGAACCACGCCTTGACGGCGGGGTCGTCTTTGCTGTTCTTCTCCATCGCATCGATCTCGGCCTTCATCGGCTCGAGCTCCTTCGCGCCTGCCTTGACGGCTTCGGCTGCCTTCGTGCAGTCCTTGCCCGCGGCGGTGATGCTCGTGCCCATCTTCGTCATGACGGCGACGAGCTTGTCGGCCATCGCGACCTGGGCGTCGGTCACCGACGCGGGGCGCGCGACCGAGCCAGGCGCTGCGTTCGCGGCGACTGCAGCGCTTCCGGCAGCCTGGGCGGCTTCACCGGCGGCAACCGCAGCGCTGCCGGCGGCCTCGGCGGCCTTGCCGGCGGCTTCCACCGCGCTGCCGGCACCTTCCATCGCTTTGGCGGCCGAGCCGTTTGCCATCGCTGCAGAGCCAGCGGGGTTCTCGCCGGCGGCCGGCTTGTTTTCCTTTTTGCAGGCCACGAGGGCCGCGCACATTGCAACTGTCAGTAGGAGCGTTCGCATCCGCGCATCCTAAACGATCTCCCGGTATCGTGTCGGCGTGAGGGCCGTCGCGATCGTGAACGGCAACGC
>JAYVWH010001008.1:0-6477 GCA_043786265.1 Kofleriaceae bacterium
AGTAGTCGCGCCTCTTGGCATCGGTCTCGCGGTGGCCGGCCTCGCGGTGTCCGCGAGCATCGCAGTAGCGCAGCCCGCGACGGACGCGCCGCCTGACCCTACCGACCCGGCCGGCGGGGGTTCTGGCTCTGACTCTGGATCTGACTCGGGCTTGGTTGCAACGCCGGCCGAGCCGAGAACGCCGACCGCACCGGACAATGGTCCGGCCGCCCCGACCGAGTCCAAGCACGGAGGTCGTCGCATTAACTCGCTGCCCGGCGACGTGACGAACCCCTACGTGCCCCGCCCCAAGGAGGGATTTCAGTTCGGATCGTACGGGCGGGTAGTAGCGGGCAGCGACCTCCGCGGCGGCAAGCCAGAGAAGATCCTGATCGTCGCGCACGGTCCACGCGTCGTCGAGGACAGCTACCTCGAGCTCGAGTTCTCGTATCGGTTCATCAAACATCTTGCGGACGGTGTCGACTACGTCGTCCTCCGTCCGGTCGTCACGCTTGCCTTCGACGGCACGCTGTTCCACGACACCGGCGAGTTCGATGCGCACCCCGCGCTACGCAACATGTATCTCGACGCGGTCGTCGCGCGCCACGTCACGGCGTGGGCCGGCTCGCGGATGTACCGCGGCGACGACATCTACCTGTTCGACTACTGGCCTCTCGACGATCAGAACATGGTTGGCGCAGGTGCGGAGGTGAAGACTGACGTCAACTATCTCCGTGTCGGCGACGAGGTCAACACCGGCCACGACGAGGTCGCCGTCGCCGCCGCCGTCGGCTTCAACCGCCTCAACCACCCGTTCCAGTTTCAGGAGATCGAAGTCGCGAACCCGGTGCAGGGCGCGACGACGGTGCTGCAGCTCAACCGCCAGCGCATCGTCGCGAGCGCGACGGCGTCGTACACGATGCAGCCCGTCGGCGCGGGCATGGGCGCGAAGCTCAAGCTCCACACCGAGGTCCACACACTCCCCGCCGGCACGCGCAAGCGCGACGACGGCACGCTCGAGTCACTCCCCGCGGACACCGGCTTTCTGATCGGCGCCGAAGCGGGCGTATTCGGATTCTCCGACAACAAAGACTTTCGCCGCCACCTCAACGTCTTCGCGCGCTACGCGAAAGGCCTCGCTGCATTCGACGAGCTCGCACCACCGACCTCCTTCGGCCGCGAGCTCAAGACGGGCAACGCCAACGAGCTGTCCTTCGGCCTATCCGGCAACTTCGATCACGAGTACGCGCAGCTCATGCTCGGCGCCCTGTCGCGCCGCTTCATCGACGCGGACACGACCTCGACCGATCCCGACGACGGCTGGGAATACGCCGTCGACGCGCGCCCGCTCGTACGTCTCGCTCCCACCTGGTACGCCGGCGCGGACGTCTCCTATCAGGCCCGGTTCCCTCACGGCCTCAACCCGATCACACTGCGGGCCGACGATCCGGCGATGTTCCAGATCGCGCCGATGATCGCCTTTTCGCCGATGGGACCGTCGTCTTACGATCGTCCCCAGCTACGCCTCGTTTATCGGGCGGCGCACCTCAACGATGCCGCGCTCGACACCTACGTTCCCGACGACCCGCGCCACGCGCACTCGTGGGTCCACTTCCTCGGCGTCCAAGCCGAGTGGTGGTTCAACTCTTCGACCTATCGCTGACCAACGCTACTGGCAGCTATGGCACAGCGTCGGCGTCGACGTGCAGCCCATCAGCCCGCTGCGACACGCAAGGGACGTGCACTGGATCGACTCGCACGCTTGCGTGCCGGTGCAGGCCACGTCACACGCGCACGAGTTGCCGCAGTTGACGCCGCGGCACGACTGCAGACCCGAGCAGCCGACATTGCACCGGCCCGGCCCGCACTGCACGTTCTGACAGGACGCCTTTCCGGAGCACTCGATGTCGCACGACGCACCGAGCTGGCAGTTGACGCCATTGCGGCACGAGTTATCGGTGTTGCAGAGGATGTCGCACTTGTAGCCAGCGGGGCAGGTGACGGTGTTGTTACAGCCACCGAACTGGCAGTTGATCGTGCATGTCTTCTGCGTCGTCGAGCACGTGGTGCAGCCCGGCGGGCAGCCGGCGTTCGCAGCGTCACCACGCGGTCCATCGGTCGGCGCTTTGGGCGCATCGATCGAACCGGGGACGATGCAGTAGCCGTTGTCGCATACGCGACCGTCGGCGCACGGTGTGGTCTCGTTGCAAGCGTATTGATCGCTCGCGTGATGGACGGAGCAGCCGGCAACGAGCAGCACGATCGCAAGCCCCAGCTTTGCTGGGGCGCGCAGTACTCCCGCAGGGAGTGCGGAGTCGATCGATAGCGCGTACTTCATAGGCCACCTCCAAAGGTAAGGACAACACCAGCGCCGTGCGGGAAAGCCGCAGGCGAGATCCGTGCGGTCTGGGTGCGATGCGTGCGCCCCTTCTTCCAGTAGTAGTAACCACTGATGCCGCCGAGCACGACGCCGGCGACGAAGAACAAGTTGCCGCCACCGGCGAGACCGTCGGCGTCATGCTCGAGATCACGCAGGTGCTTGAAGTCGGCTGGCGAGTCGTGCGGCGCGTTGTCGATCGCCTCCTGCTTGGTGGATGCTTGCGTCCACATCACGAACGACAGCAGCACGAGGCTAGCGCCGACGCCGATCCCGATCTTCTGCCACTTGCGGCTCGGCATCGGCGCGTCAGTCTGACCGGGCTGCTCGGGCGCGGCCTTCATCCCCGCGGACGGATCGATTGGCGCGGTCGGCGCCGCGGGCTCCTCGGTGCCGTTCGGGAACGGACCCTCGACCGGAGCGACGGGCGGCCGCGTCGGCTGCGTGGTCACCGCGGTGGTTGGCTCCTTGGGCTGCGTCGGAATGGTCGGGTTGGTTCCCTTGTCGACGAGCGGGCCGACGGACAGGCCCGCACCGAACAACGGGCCGATGTCCTGATCGATCTTCTCGCCGGCCTTTGCCGCCTGGACCGTTGTCGCGGCGGCCCGCGGCGCGCTGCCCTTCGTCAGACGACGCACCGTGACCGTGACCTGACCCATCGGCGCAGGGGTCACGGTCGTTGTCACGATCTCGTCGACGGCAAACGTCGCCAGGATCTCGTCCTTGCACGATGCATCGGCGACCGCGCAGCCGGCGGCGGCGGCGGCATCGGTCAGCGTGATGTCGCCCGCGTCGATCTTGCCGTCGATGTGCTTTGCAAGGCGCAGGATATGGGGCTCGATCGCCGCACGGCTCCCCGCATCGGCCGTGCCCTCGGCCTTGAGCACCATGACGTTATGGGGACCCGCGTATGCGACGGTCGTGAACACGAGCAAGATGGCGACGAGTCCGCGCTTCATAGGGTGAGTCGCTCCAGGCGGCCGCGAATGATCTCTGAATCACCGGCGGTCGGCACCAGCTGTAAGTAACGGCGATAGGCCGCCTTTGCTTGCTCCTTCTCGCCCATCTTCTCGAACACGAGACCGAGGCCGCGCCATGTCGGCGCGTAGTTGGGATTCGCTGCGAGCGAGCTACGCAGCGATGCGAGCGCAGCCGCCGTGTCGCCACGCGCGAAGGCCTGCAGACCCTGGCGGTAGGCGGTCTCGGGATTGACGTCGCTCTTCGGCGCAGTCGTCGTCTTGTCGGCGGTCGCGACGGTCTTTGTCGCGGCTGTCGTCTTGGTGTCAGGACGCTTCGTGTCCGGCGTCTTCGTCGTCGTGGTCTTCGTCGCCGTCGTCGTCGGATTCTTCGCAGCCTCGGCTTTCTTCGCCGCATCGGCCTCAGCCTTCTTCGCCGCGGCTTCGTCCTGCGCCACGCGCCGTGATTCGGCGCGCTTGTCGGCTTCTGCTTTCTTCGCTGCCTCGGCGTCGAGCTTCGCCTGGGCGACCTCTGCCTTCTTGCGGTCAGCTTCGGCTTTCTTTGCTGCCTCTGTGTCGAGCTTTGCCTGCGCAGCGTCGGCCTTGTTGCGCTCGGCCGCGCTCATCTTCGCTTCGCGCTCGGCCTTCTCGGCGACGGCCTTGTCGGCAGCTGCCTGGTCGGCCGCGGCCTTGTCGGCGGCGAGCTTGTCCTCTGCGGCCTTATCGGCGGCAGCTTTGTCAGCTGCGGCCTTCGCGGCTTCGTCGACGACCGGCGCGGCGGACCCTGCAGGGGCGACGACCGTCCGCTCGGGCGGGGGCGCAGGCTGCTGCGCGGCCGCGAGCTCGGCTTCCTTCTTCGCTTTCTCGGCGGCGAGCTGCTTCGCGCTCGGCTTGGCCTTCTTGCTCGAGCCACCAGCCGCAAACGCGATCACGACGACCAGCAGCGCGAGGGCAAGGCCGCCGCCGATCACGTAGGTCAGGACCTTCTTCGAATTCGGCGGCGGGTACTCGTCCTCATCGCTGGCATACGCGGACGGTGGGAGGGCATCGTGGTTGCCGGTGCCCCAGCCCCAGCCGGCGAGCAAGTCGGCCTTGGACTCACGGCCGGTCTTCGAGAGCGAGACCACGGCCGCCGGGTGCGGGCCGGTTCCCTTCTTGACGCGCTCGGTGTCGGCGGTGCCAGGGTCCTTCGCAGGCTCGAGCTTGGTGGCATTGTCCGCGACGTCTGCTTTTGCGGCTTCTGCTTTTGCGGCTTCTGCTTTTGCGGTCTCTGCTTTTGCGGCCCCTGCCTTCGCAGTTTCGGCCTTCACGGATTCTGCCTTCGCGGCTTCTGCCTTGTCCGCGGCAGCCTTGGCGTCCGCGGCGGCGTTGATCAGTCCCGGTGGCGTCGTGTCGACGAGCGTCGCGCGCGCGTCGTCGATTGGCTTGGCCGCCGGTGCGACCTCGGCCGGGGGCATGACGGCCGCGACCGCCGCCTCAACGGGATCGTCGACGATCTGCGCCGCCGGCTTGTCCTCGACGATCTGCGCGGCTGGCTTCGCCTCGACGTGCTTCGCCTCGATCGTCGAGGTTGGCGTGGTCGTCGAGACTTTCACCTGTGGCGGCACCGAGACCGAGATGGTCGCCTTCTCGTTGCGCAGCGTAGATTGCGACCCGGTCGGCAACACGGGCGGTCGCGGCGTGAGTGGCTGGGGCATCGGTTGAGTGACTCCGCCCAGCGGTGCGACCGGCGGCGGCGTCGAGTCCTGCCAGTCCGATGCGACCGGTGCCGCCGGAATGCCAATTGCCGTCGCCGATGCGGATGCTGCGGGCAGGCGGCCGTTGGAACCACCAGCGGTGGCCGGAGCTTCCGCGTTTGCGAGCGCCGCCGCAAGCGCGGAGCCCGAGCTGGATTTGAGCCGCTCGGGTTCCGCCGTGAGGATGCTTGGCAGCCGATCTGCACTCTTTGCCAGCGGCAGCCGCTGCGCTAGGGGCGGTGGCAGCGTTCCGGACGTTGGTTGCTGGCCGGGCGCAGGCTTGCGCGGCATCGCCCCGATGAACTGCGCGATCTTTCCGTCGTCATCCGTCTCCCCGGCTTCCTCGAGGAACTCCTCGATCTCGACGGACATCGCCTTGAGACTCTGGTAGCGATCGGTCGGGTTGCGTGCCAACGCGCGCATGCAGATCGCGCTGAGCTCGGCGGGGATGTTTGCGTTGATCTCCGACGGCGGCTGGATCTCGCGATCCTGCACCGCAACCTTCACGGCGGCGTCGTTCATCGCGTCGAACAGGCGCTGGTGCGTGAGTGCTTCCCACATCACCGCGCCGAGCGAGAACACGTCGCTGCGCCGGTCGCCGGCGCTGCCGCTGATCTGTTCGGGCGCGCTGTAGCCAAGTGCGTTCGTCTCTGCCGCCTCGAGCATGACGGCACCGCCCGGCGCGAACCCGACCCGCGATGGCGTGAGCGGTCCGATCGCCTTGCCGGCACCAGCCTTCTGCTGTGCCGCATGCGCTTGCAGTGCGACCTTGCCGATCACACGTGCGCTGCTGAGCTCGTCGAGTCGCTTGCTGCTTTGGCCGGCATCGATCACCGACCGAAGCGTGTCGCTAGATCCCACGAGGGACATCGTAACGTAGCGCCGGACCTTTCGCCCGTGTTCCAAGCCTGCACAATCGTTGGTGCTAGTAGCCTACATCACGGTCGATCAGGCCCTTGCGCGGGGTCTGGCCCTCGAGGGCCGCAACGTTTGCGGCGAGCGCCGTCGCGCACCTCTCGATGTAGTCCTCGCCCAGACCCGCGACATGTGGCGTGATGACGAGGCGCGGACTGCCCCACAGCAGGCTATCCGCCTGTAGTGGCTCGGTCGCGAACACGTCGAGCGCGGCGCCGCCGAGGTGTCCCGCGGCAAGGGCCGCGGCCAGTGCAACTTCGTCGATGATGCCGCCGCGGGCGACGTTGACGACGAACGCATCGGGCCGCAGCTGCGCGAGCAGCGCGCCATCGAACAGACCGCGCGTCGCCGGCGTCAGCGGGATCGCGATCACGACGAACGCCGCGTCGCCCACCGCAGGCGCGAGCTGGGTCACGGGCACCACGTCAGCGCCGCCGCGTCCTGTTCGCGACACCACCTGAACGGTCATGCCGAGCGCACGCGCGACGCGCGCCAGATACTGGCCGACCGCGCC
>JAYVWH010001009.1:0-3138 GCA_043786265.1 Kofleriaceae bacterium
TCACCGATTTCGGCGTCGCGCGCATCGACGGTGCACCTCACCGGCGCAGCGAACCGAGCCTGACAGTTACCGACGACATCCGACTGACGCAGACCGGCGCGATGATCGGCACGCCCGCGTACATGCCGCCCGAGCAGCTCGATGGTACAGACGTCGACGCGCGCTCCGATCAGTTCAGCTTCGCCGTCGCACTCTACGAGGCGCTGTATGGCGAACGCCCGTTCGCGGGCACGACGTTCGGCGAGCTCTACGACAACGTGACGAGCGAGCGTGTTCGCCCTGCACCGGCGGTGACACAAGTGCCGGCGTGGTTGCGAGCGGTGGTGCTGCGCGGCATGCGGGCATCGCGTGATGCGCGCTATGCGAGTCTGACGGAACTTCTCGACGAGCTCCGCCGCGATCCGGCCGCGCGACGCCGGCGGTTTGTCGCCGGTGGTGGGATTGCGGCTGTGAGCTGTGTCGCCGCAGGCTTGTTCGTGTTCGGTCGCGGCGGCGGTGGGCCACACGTCGACTGTGCGGGCGAAGCGGAGCGACAACTCGCCGGATGGCGCGAATCGCGGGCTCACTTGCCTGCGAGCGAGATGCTCACGAAGATCGACGCATGGGTGGCCGAGTGGAGAACCACGGCGATCAGAGGGTGCGCGAAGCCGAATCCCGATCCGGTGCTGCGAGGTCTCGAACAGGCGTGCCTGACCTCACACGTCGATGCGTTCGATACGCTCGCGGCACAGATGCAACAGCCTTCGGAAGGAATGCTGTCGATGATCGGCGGGGACATGGCGTCTAAGTCGACGCCGGCACGTTGTTCTGACCATCCGCGCAAGAGTTATCCGATTCCACTGCCGAGCGACGGGGCAAAACGGCAGCTCGCACTCACTGCCCGCGCGAAGTACCTGCGCGCCGCCGTGCACGGCCGCGAGCTCTCCGTCGAGGCGGCAGAGGCGCTGGCGCGCGAGGCCGTCGGACTCGCCGAGCAATCGGGCCACGGCGCGACGATCGCGAACGCGTATTCGGTGCTTGGCGGCGCACTTCTCGATCGCAACGACTCCCCCGGCGCCGTGGGCGCGTGGCGCAAGTCGATCACCGCCGCGGAGCGCGGTGAAGCACTGGCGACCCTCGCGTTCAGTCACATCCTTCTTGCGAACACACTGTGCAGTCTCCCCGGGCACGCGGGCGAGTGCGAAGCGGAGATCGAACGCGCGACCGACTACTTTGCGAAGCATCCGGAGGAGGAGCAAATACAGTTCGAGCTGACTTCGGCGGGTTACGAGGGCGTGCGGTTACGCCCCGAAGCCGGCGTCGCGCGGCTGCGTGCGTGGATCGCCAAGCATCCGACTGCGGTGACCGATCCGTACATGGGAGATCAGCTCGCACGACTCGAGATCCTCGACGGGCGGCCGGCGAAGGCGCTCGCCACCGTCGATGCAACCATGGACTCCGCGCGCAAGTCGGGGCCGCCGTCGCTGGTCGCGGAGAACCTCGAGGGTCGTTGCATCTATGTCCTCGAGCTCGCCCGCATGGACGACGCGAAAGCCACGCTCGCCGAGCTCGCAACGCTCGAGTCCAGCAGTCCAGACCTCGAGAGCTCGCGCCTCTCGTGCGACACCGCGATCCATGTCGCGAACGGCGACCTTCCGGGCGCGTTGAAGCTCGGCAATGAGCTGATGAAGCTCACCGAGGGTCGCTCACATGGCTGGTACGTCACGCTTCTGCTGACGTACGGGAAAGTGGCGGAAGCGCGTGCGATCGTCGGACCCGCGGAAGCGCCGGTCGAGCCGTTCGACTGGTCGGGACTGGCAAGCATGATCAGCCAGTTTGACCTCGCGTACGCCGCGCGTGAGCTGACCGGTGCGCGCGCGGTGCTCGACGGACTTATGACCAAGCTCGCGACGCTTCCGGCAACCTCGTTCACGCTATTCGATCCACTCGTTCGCCGCGCGCAGCTCGAGCTCACGGCCGGCAAGCTCGACGAGGCCGGGAGGGCGATCAGCCGCGCTCAGGCGCTGCTCTCGGCTCGCGGCGACGATGCATCCCACGTGCAGCAACTGACCGTCGCCGCGCTGGCGGCCGAGCTGTGCCTGCGCGGCACCGACACCGCGAGCTGTGCGCCGCCACTCGCCAGAGCGAACGCGCCGATCGCGGCCAGTGGTGCGATGTCGGTCGACGCGCACGTGGCGACGCTGCTTCTCGCCGCCGCCGCGCAGCCGATGGATCGCGCCGCGATGTGCCGCGAGTGGAAATGGCTTGCACCGTTTCGTACCGCCCCCCTGGTGTTCATGCTCGACTCCAAACGGATCGCGAAGACCTGCCGTTAGGAATTGCCGTGGCCGCATCGATGAGAACCCTTCTGTTGTTCGCGGTCGCGGCTTGCTCGAAAACCGACGACAAGAAACCAGCCGGCGCCGATCCATGGGCCACTGGTGGGAGCGCGAGCGCCGGCGTCGATCCGTGGGCCAGTGGAAGCGCCGCGCCCGTCGAACCGAACCAAGCACAGCCAGCGCCGCCGCCCTCCGGTGACACGAGCACGTTGGCGGGGAGCTACCAGTGCTTCGTGCTTCGGTACGGCACGCTTGTCAACGGGATGCACCAGTCCGCGTACGTCGCGAGTGCGCTTGGAGCATTCGAGATCGATGCCAACGGCACGTATCGATCGGCGTCCTATGCCGATAAGGGCAATGGCCGTACTCACGCCGAGTCAGCCAGCGTCACATTCGAGGGCGGGCCGTACGCCGGGTTCATCGGCGAGGTTGGCCGCAACTCCTCCGGCGCGTACATCCGATTCGGCGAGAAAACATCGGAAGTGCCCACGCCCAACATGCGATTCAACGACCACATCTGCAATCGCAAGTAGTCCGCCGCTTATGATCGGCGGATGCAGTGGCGGCATCTGGCCGTAGCGGTGGGGCTCGCAGCGTGCGGTCGGATCGGCTTCGATCCGAGCGGTCCTGGTAGCACGGGCGATGGTGCGTTGCCGACGTCCGACGCGGTGGAGCCCGCCGCGTGTTCGTTCATCGGCGCGGAGGTCTGTAACGGTATCGACGACGACTGCAATGGCGCCGTCGACGAAGGCTGTCCGTGCATGCCGCTCGACCTGTCGCTCGGATTCTCGGGGACCACCGAAGCCGCGATCACGTGGAC
>JAYVWH010001010.1:0-3776 GCA_043786265.1 Kofleriaceae bacterium
AGCGGATCGCCGACGGTCTGATCAACGTCATCGACGAGAAGCTGCCGAAGTGGGGGGCGCCGCGCGTGGAGGCGTTCGCCGAGCGTGCGCGTGAGGAGCTGCGCAAGGTCTCGACGTTCACCGGTCAGATCAGCGAGCTCGTCGATCTGTTCAAGCCGTTCACGACCGATCACGACATCTCGTTCCGATGCGACAACATCCGCGCGCTGTGGGCACGGGTTACACTCGAGGATCAGCACAAGCTGCTATGGACGCCGCACCTCGTCGACTGGCGCGCGTACTGGCTGTACACGCATTTCCCGGGGCTGCAGCGGTGGACGTTCGATAAGCTCGACGAGGAGTTCGGCGCCAAGCCGAAGTCCGTCTACACGTACAAGGAGCTGGTCGAGCTGTTCGAATCGACGGTCAAGCTCCACCGGAATCGCGTCGCGCTGCGATTGCTGCGCAAGGACGAGGATCTCGAGCCGATCACGTACACGTACGGTCAGATGTCCGAGGCTGCCTGGCAGGGCGCCGGCGTGCTGCGCCAGATGGGCGTAAGCAAAGGCGAGCGCGTGATGCTGATGAGCGAGAACCGCCCGGAGTGGGGCGTCTCGTACTTCGCGATTCTGCTCGCTGGTGCGGCCGCGGTACCGCTGGACAAGGAGCTGACGATGGCGGAGGTCCTGAACCTCGCCAAGGTCAGCAGCGCTCGCGCCATCGTGCTGTCGCGCAAGGTCGCCGAGCGGCTCGCCGGCGAGGCCAATCTCGCGATTCCCGTCGGTGACGACGGGGACGACGCGACCGTCGTGTGGTCGCCGGCGCATGCCGCGCTCGGCGAGTGGTTTGGCAAGCAGCTCGGTCAAAACGAGCAAACACCTAGTCCGCGCGTCCTCGCGTACGACGAGCTCTTGACCGAGCCCGATGTCTCCGTCGGTGCGGTCCGCCCCGAGGTGAAGGGCGACTCGCTCGCCAGCTTGATCTTCACGAGCGGTACGACGGGAACGCCGAAGGGCGTGATGCTCACGCACAAGAACCTCACGTCGATGGTGAGCAAGCTGAGCTCGCTGTTCACGCTCTACAAGCACGACAAGCTGCTGAGCGTCCTGCCGCTCCACCACACGTTCGAGTTCTCGGCTGGCTTCCTGATGCCGCTGATGCACGGCGCGTCGATCGACTATCTCGAGGAGGTCGAGGCCGATGCGCTCGCCCGCGCGCTCGAGGACGAGGGCGTGACTGGCATGGTGGGTGTGCCTGCGCTGTGGCAGCTGCTCGAGCGCAAGATCTACAAGAACGTCAGCGACGCGGGTGTGCTCGTCGAGAAGGCGTTCGATGGCATCGTCGATCTCAACCGCTCGCTGCGCGATGCGTTGCCGTGGGACATCGGTGCCGGAAAGGCGCTGTTCTTCCCCGTGCACCGGAAGCTCGGCGGCCGGATGCGCCTCTTGATCTCGGGTGGCTCGGCGCTGCCCGCAGACACGATGAAGTCGTTCCGCGGCCTGGGCTTCAACCTGTACGAGGGCTACGGCATGACCGAGAGCGCGCCCGTGCTCACGGTCACGCGGCCCGGCGACAAGATGATTCCGGGCTCGGTCGGTCGCCCGCTGCCGGGCATCGACGTCCGCATCGAGAACCCCGACGCGAACGGTGTCGGAGAAGTCATCGCGAAGGGCCCCAACGTGATGGCCGGCTACTTCGAGAACCCCGAAGCGACGAGCCAGACGATCATCAACGGCTGGCTGCACACCGGCGACCTCGGCAAGTTCGACGCGGAGGGCAACCTCTACATCGTCGGCCGCAAGAAGGAGATGATCCTCGGCGCGAGCGGCGAGAACATCTACCCCGACGAGCTCGAGGAGCTGTACAGCGACTCGGAGTACGTCAAGGAGATCAGCGTCGTCGGTCTGCCCGGCGAGGGCGGTCACGAAACGGTTGCGGCGCTCGTCGTACCCGACTACGAGGACAACGGCGATCGCGAGCGAGTGCGCGAGGCCGTTCGCGAGCACATCAAGAAGGTGAGCAAGGGTCTCGCGCTGTACAAGCGCGTGAAGGTCTTCCACCTGTGGGACTTCGATCTGCCGAAGACGTCGAGCCGCAAGGTGAAGCGTCGCGACGTCGTCAAGGAGCTGCAGCGTCTCGAGCGCGCGGCCAAGGGTGGCGCCGAAGCCAAGCAGCTCGCCGGGACGTCGACGGGCGGAACCTGGATCCACGACGTTCTCGCCGACGTATCGCAGAAGAAGCGCGGCACGATCACGAGCGACACGCTGCTTGCCGACCTCGGCTTTGACTCGCTGATGTTCACCGAGCTCGCCGTCGCGATCGAGAGCGCGGGTGTGCAGCTGCCGGATCCGGCCGAGCTCACCGGGCTCGAGAAGGTCTCCGACGTCGAGAAGCTCGTCAGCCGCCTCGGCGCGAAGCAGGATCTGCAGAGGGGCGTTCCCGGCAAGGGGAAGCCGAAGGACAAGAAGAGCGACGACGCGGTGTCCGATGACATCGACGTGCCGCGCCCGCTCGTGTCCCTCGGTCGGAGCGCGCTGCGCGGTGGTATGCGCGCGCTCTACGAGCGCGTCCTCGAGACGGACATCTACCACAAGAACAATGTCCCGCCGTTCGGCGGCTACATCGTCGCGGCAAACCACGCCAGCCATCTCGACACGGGTCTCGTGAAGTACGCGCTCGGCGAGCAGGGCGAGGCGCTGGTCGCACTCGGAGCGAAGGACTACTTCTTCGATGATCCCGTACGCCGGATGTACTTCGAGAACTTCACGAACGTGGTGCCGATGGAGCGCCATGGCTCGCTGCGCGAGTCGCTGCGGCTCGCCGGTGAAGTGATCCGGGATGGCTACATTCTGCTGATCTTCCCCGAGGGCACGCGAAGCGACACCGGTGTGATGGCCGACTTCAAGCCGTCGCTGGGCTACCTGGCGCTGACGAACAAGTGCGGCATCTTGCCGATGTACCTCCACAACACGCACGGAGCGATGCCGAAGGGGCGCTACCTGCCCAAGCGCGGCGAGCACGTCGCGTCGTACGTCGGCCCGTATCTCAGCTATCCCGACGTGCTGAAGATCGCCAGCGAGCACAAGACGCGCTCCGCGCAGTATCGCGCGGTCACGTACCACGTCGAGAGCACGATTCGCCGGCTCGCACCGCACGATGCGGCGTGGACGCTGGGCGAGGCGGGGATCACGCCGATGGCCGAGTATCTCGACTCCAAGGGCCAACCGCCCGCGTCCGAAGATGAGGCAAACGCATGAAGACCTCGGTTTTGGTCACCGGTGCAACCGGTTTTCTCGGTGAGCACCTGTGTCGCATCCTCGTCGAGCAGGGGCACATCGTGCGTGGCCTCGCCCGGACGCGCTCGAGCGTGCTCGAGGAGGTCGGCGTCGAGCACATCCGCGGTGACGTGCTCAGCGGTGACGAGCTCGATCGCGCGCTCGATGGTGTGTCGGCCGTATTCCACCTCGCTGGCGCGGTCTCGCGTGATCCGGATGATGGTCAGCGCATGATGCGACTGCATGTGGACGGTACCCGCCGCGTGCTCGATCGCATGGGCGCCGCGGGCGTGCGCCGTATGGTGCTCGCATCGACGTCGGGCACGATCGGTGTGTCCAAGCGCGAGGAGATCCTCGACGAGCATGCGCCATACGCCGAAGAGATCGTCGCCGGCTGGCCGTACTACGCGTCGAAGATCTACCAGGAGCGCCTCGCATTCGAGCACGGCGAGCGACTGGGCATCGAGGTTGTCGCGGTCAACCCGAGCCTGCTGCTCGGTCCCGGTGATCGGCGCCTGTCGT
>JAYVWH010001011.1:0-5306 GCA_043786265.1 Kofleriaceae bacterium
GCGTCGAGGCGGACCATCAGCAGGCCGAACCCGAACGTGCCGAGCGTCATCAGTGCGAGCAGCAGCCGCCAGTCGACAAGCCCGCCACTCGGTCGGAGCCCGTCCCCGGACAAGACGTTGTCGAGAATGGTCGCGAGGCCCTCGGTTCCCGGGGTGTTCGTTCCGAATGGGAAGTGCCGGAGGTCGCCAGCGCCACGCGCCGTGACGCCGACCAGCACGTAGGCATCCTTGAAGATCTCTGCGCGCGACTTGCGCTCGATCTTGCCGTCGCGCTGGGCCTCGATGACATCGTCGTTACCCATCAGGTGAGCCGCGTCAACGTAGAGAAAGTGATAGCCGGCGCCCCGAAAGTTGATTGCCATCGTGCCGCTCCCGTCGACCGGGACGTCGAGCTTGGCTCCAGGCAGCGCGACGCGCTCGACGGCCCCATCGTCGTCGAGCGTGAGCGCCAGTTGATCGGCGAGACCGACGCGTGCCATCGCGAGCGGCAGCGACGGATATGGCTTGCCGCCCACGAAGATCACCATCCGGGCGCGACGCACGACATCGTCAGTCTCTTCGACCGCGTTAACAAGGTACCCGGCGTGCAGCGCAGTTTCCTCGTAGGACCGCAAGTTGCCAACGACGCTGGGCGCCGACACGAGACGAGTGTGTGCAATGTCGAACGGGTGAGGTGTTGTGAACGTGTTGTACGCGAACTTGTCGAAGCCTGCAGGCAACTTGTCGAAGCCGGCAGGAAGCGCGGCGATGAATGCCGGGTCGGTGACTGCGCACCGCACGTCGAGGGCAGGGCGGCACCAGTCATCGGTCAGCCAGCCAAGGACGAGCTTGTCCTTGTAGAGATCGATGATGCGCTGGAGGGTCAGATCGCTCTCGAACTCCGGCACCTGGTCGCCGAGGTTGTTCGCCTTGAGTAGCTCGACGACACCGTCGGGCACGCGCTGGTCGGCCTCGGGAAGCACGATATCGAGGCCGATGACCTTGGCGCCCGCGTCGGCCGCAGACACCACCAGCAACGCGAGCGCATCACGATGCCAGGGCCAACGCCCGTACTCGTTGACGGAGCGATCGTCGACCTCCACGATCACGATCTTGTGCTTCGTCGGCCGCGCGCCACGCATGCGAAATCTAAAGTCGCCGTACGAGCCCTCGAGGCGCCGCAGCGTCGGGTAGATGCTCTTGCGCAGGAACGGGCTCTCGAGCTTTTCGTGATCGCCGCACTCGGCGATCAAGAACAGCGCGGTCCACACCACGATCAGCGGGAGCTGGACGGCGAGGAACAGGCGACGAAACGTGCCCATCGTTCAGCGCACCCAGATCTCGACGCGGCGGTTACGCAGCTCGACGACTTTGCGATTCTTGCGCGTCACTGCGGGCTCGCGCGATCCCATCGACTTGACCGAGATCCGGTCCGCCGGAATTCCCGCGGCGACGAGCCTGTCCGCGATCAGCTGCGCGCGCTCTTTACCGATGCGGACGTTCGCGACTTCGGATCCGGTCTGATCGGTGTGCCCGACCACCTCGATCGTGTAAGTGGCTTTCGCTTTGACCTCGGCGACCAGGTTATCGAGCGGGCCGGTCACATCGCGCACCGGCTCGCTGCGCGCGGTGAAGAAGAGAATGATGCGAGCCCCGGGCGGTTGCGCCGCCATCGCAGCGGCAAAGCGCGCGGAGACGTCGGTCGCTTCGGCAGACAGCGGGCGGGCACGGCCATCGGCTCCGATCTCGGCCGAGGCGTACTCCTTGTCGAGCAGCGTCTTCGTGGTGCCGTCGTCGACCTCGACGGCGCCGACGGCGCCATTCTCGTCGGCAAGCACGACGACTCTCTCGACCGTCGCGGGACACCCCGTGCGCAGCGGATCGGATGCGGCTGGACCGCTGCGGTCGGGGCATGCGTCATCGCGATCAGCAACGGTATCGTCATCTCGATCGGCGAGCGGCATCGCGTTCGCGATCGCCGCGCTCGCTTTGATGATCGCGGACACCGATGACGACGGAGCCATGGCGACCCCACCCGGCGTTACTTCGGATGTCGCGTATGCCCGGTCGAGCACGATTTTAGTCTTGCCGTCATCGACCTCGACGCCGCCGACGTGGCCGTCTGCATCGGGCAGGACAACGACCTTCTCGCTCGCCAGAGGACACCCGTGGCGCAGAGGATCCGCGGACACCGGGCCCGCACGATCGGGGCATGCGTCGTCCTCGTAGCGGATGCCATCGTTGTCGCCATCAGCGATCGGCAGGAACTTTGCGATGCCGGCGATGGAGCGCTCACCGCTGCGCGGCGCGACCGGCGCGACGAGCAGCGCCGTCCCATCCGCACCGACCTCGACGGCCCCGTAAGGCTTGTCGATGAGGACCTTGGTCTTGCCATCGTCGACCTCGACGCCACCGATGTGACCATCGGCATCGGGGATCACGACGATGCGCTCGGCGGCGGCGGGGCAGCCGCGGCGAATCGGATCGGGTGACGCCACGCCCGCGCGGTCCGGACAGGCGTCGTCGTGGTCGAGGATTCCGTCCTCGTCGGCATCCGGCGGCGGCAGCGTCGTGGCGACGGTTCCGACGGTTCGCTCGACGGACTTCGCAGTCGCCGGAGGCACGGGACGCGCCGTGCCGTCCGAATCGATCTCGACGGATGCATAAGGCTTGTCGATCAGAACTTTGGTCTTGCCGTCGTCCACCTCGACGCCACCGACGTGACCGTCGGCATCGGGGAGCACGACGATCTTCTCGGCAGCGGTGGGGCAACCATGGCGGATCGGATCCGCGGACGCGGTACCGGCGCGATCGGGGCAACCATCTTCGCCGTCGATGATCCCGTCGCGATCGCGATCCGAGGCGGGCAGCGTACGGGCGAGCGCTGTCGTACTCCGCGCCGCCTGCGCGGGCGTACTGGAGACGGGGCGAGCCACCTTGTCCTTGCGCCGGATCTCGGTCGAGGCGTAAGGCTTGTCGAGCACCGTCTTCGTTTTGCCGTCATCAACCACGACGCCGCCGATGTGCCCGTCCTCGTCGGGAAGCACGATCACGCTCTCGAAGCTGGAGCCTCGGCGTGGGGCAGGCGCATATGCGATGGACAGCAGGACGCGCGCATCCGGCGGTCCCGGGTCGCCAGCCAGCGAACCGCCGACACCGAGGCCGAGCATCAGGTCATCGGTCACCGAGACATGCGCCGTCGCGAACACCTCGCCGGTCACCACACGCTGACCATCCGGCAGGCCGCCTGCGATCGCGAAGCTCGTGGTGGCCTCCGGTCCGACAGCGATTCGACCGTCGAGTGCCAGATACGCCGCAGCGGCTGAAAGCTGGAGCTCGCTGCCGACCGTGTTGCCCATCGCCGAAATGGTCTCGGCGAGCTGGGCTGTTCGGCGCCCGAGCACCGATCCGTTGACGGCCCAGCGCACTCGATCGCGCCACAAGCCGCCGGCCGTGAGTCTTGCCATGCCGCGCACGGTCGTGTCCCCGGCGAGGTCATCCGCGGCCCCGATCGGAACCCAGAGATACGTCGACGCACTCAGCGTCAGTAGGGCGTCGACCTCGCCGTAGAGACGAAAGCGTGCCCCGACACGAGGGTCGCCCGCGGCAGTGCCGCTCGGTCCGACCCCGGCGAATGCGTCGCCGCTCTGCGAGAGCACGAACGGGACGCTCATGCTCAGCGCGACACGACTCCAGATCGACGCAGCGAGATCGAGGTGCGCTCCCTGGCTGTTCGCAATCGGTGCGGGTGCACCCGTCGCGACGAGCAGATTGCGGGCGTAGTCGAGAGTCAATCCTGCCGCAAACCAGCGCTGAGTCGCGTACCACGGATACTCCACCACCGAGAACGGATCGCCTGCTGGCGTTGGCTCGTAGTGATTGAGCTGGTAGCCGACCGCCTGTGCGACCGCCGCATGCGGATCAGCGCAGAGCGCACCGAGCGCGAGCGCGCTGGCAAGTCGTGAGGCTCGAGACGCCACGGTCAGGGATCGACGGAGACTACGAACGTCGTACCGCGAACGCCGAGGACCGTGCGTGGCGTCTTGATCTGGACCGAGCCAGGCTGCTGCCGTGTGAGCTCACCGGTCCGCACCATCATGGTGCCCTTCTTGAGCTTCGCAAGCAGGTTACCCTTGAGGTTCTTGGGGTCGAAGAAGTAGGTGTCGATCGCGACGCTGCTGTTCGGTCCGATCGAGAACGAAGTGTTGTCGGTAAACGTGATGCCGACGCTGCCGTCGGCGCTGGTCTCGAACACGTCGTGCTCGTTGAGAACGTCGTTGACCTTCACCTGGGTCTTGGCCGCTCCCCGGATCACGATGACCTTGCCGCTGACGATCTTGGCCTTACCGATCGCCAGCGGTTCTGCCTGTGCCACGGCTCCCAGAGCAAGCACCACCAGCGCCGCACGTGTCATCGATGGCATCAGTCCCCGCATTCAGCGACGACGATAACACGTGGTGAGGAGTCGGAGACCACATTCGATGCGATACACTCGAGGCGGTGCGCTATTTGGCCATGCTCCTCTACGTGAGCTGCGCGATGGTCGCGTGCGCGCCATCGCCTACCTACGTGTCGTGCGAGGCGCCCGCCATTGCGTGCGCCGACGGATGCGTCGACGTCGACAACGATCCATTCAATTGCGGCACCTGTGGAAATCAGTGCGCGAGCAGCAATACCTGCGAGCTCGGGCGCTGCGTTCCGCCCGTGCCGCCTGACGCTTGTGCGGTCGACAACGGTGGTTGCAGCGCCAATGCGTT
The DNA here is from genome assembly GCA_043786265.1 of Kofleriaceae bacterium. GTDB lineage: Bacteria > Myxococcota_A > Polyangia > Haliangiales > Haliangiaceae > JABFXX01. The sequence goes on from JAYVWH010001011.1 coordinate 4,737, forward strand.
CTGCATGGACGTCGGGGGGGCGGTGGCGTGCGCGTGCGTGCCGGGGTTCACCGGTGATGGCACCGTGTGCGCAGCTTGTTCTGCCTGCGCGTCGACACAGTTCCCGTCGATGGCGTGCTCCCCCGTGGGCGACACGCAATGCACGGCGTGCTCGGCACCGTGCATGGAGGGTACGTTCGAGTCCGTGCCGTGCGGGCCGACCGACCGCGCGTGCAGCGCGTGCACGCCGTGCACCGGGGCGACGTACCAGGCTGCGCCGTGCGGCGCGACGTCGGATCGGGTGTGCGCCCCGTGCGAGCAGGGCTGCCTGTCGTGTGGCGGTCCGGGCGCGACCTGCTTCGTCTGCGACGTCGGGCTCGTCCTGATGGCCGGTGCGTGCGTTCCTGCCCAATGCGGCAACGGCGTGCGCGAGGCAGGTGAGCAGTGCGACGACGGCAATATGGCAACCAACGACGGCTGTTCCAGTGGCTGCATGATCGAGGCCGGCAACTACTGTTTCGGCGACCCATTGAGCATCTGCCGCGCGGGCGCGTGCGACGCCGAGCCCGCCACGGCGCTTCCGCTTGGTGC
>JAYVWH010001012.1:0-3753 GCA_043786265.1 Kofleriaceae bacterium
ACGGCGGCCGGTTGCGCGTGCTCGTCGTAATCTCGGACGAGACTGCGATAGCCGAACGCGAGCGGGCGGAGCGCGACGAACGCGCGACGACAGCGCTGGTCTCTCGCCTGGTGGACGATCGCCCTGGCTTCGTTGCGTTCTTCGCTGAAGCCGAGGACTACGTCTCGACGATCCGGCGAGGGCAGCGCGGACCAGGCTTGCTGCGCGCGATCCACACGCTCAAAGGAATCTGCGCGATCGAGGGTGTGACGTCGGTCGCCGACCACTGCCACGAGCTCGAGTCCGTGATCGCGGACTCGGACGACACTTCGATCCGCGCCGCCGGCGACGCGATCGTCGAGCGCTGGCAAGTCCTTGCCGGCAAGCTCTCACCGTTCTTGGATGTGGCGACGAACCAGGTCGCGCTCTCGCTGGGCGAGGTCGACCACCTCGAGGCCGCGATCGCGAGTCGGGTCTCGCACGAGCAGCTCGCGACGCTCGTGTCGTCGTGGCGCTGCGACCGTGTCGCGCCGCGCCTGCAGCGCTTTGCCGATCAAGCCCGCGTCCTCGCCGGCCAGCTCTGCAAGGACCCGATCGAGGTCGAGGTCGACGTCGATCCCGATCTCCGGCTGCCACTCGATCGCTGGAGTCCGTTCTGGAGCACGTTCGTGCATGCGCTGCGCAACGCGCTCGATCATGGAGTGGAGAGCGCGTCCGAGCGGGTGCTCGCCGGGAAGCCGGCGTCGGGCGTGCTCGTGCTTCGGGCGAGCCGGACCGAGAGCCAGATCGAGATCGAGCTCGAGGACAACGGTCGTGGAATCGAGTGGGAACGCGTGGCCGCGGCAGCTCGCTCCAGGGGCTTGCCATGCACGACCCCGGCCGAGCTCGCGAACGCCCTGTTTCATGACGGGCTGTCGAGCCGCACGGAGGTGAGCGAGGTCTCGGGACGCGGCATCGGTCTTGGGGCCTTGCGCGAGGCGTGTGTGATGTCCGGGGGCGAGCTCGTGATCACGAGCGCCCGCGGCGTTGGTACCAAAGTGACTGCAACCTGGCCCGGGACGGCCGCACGAGCCGTCCAGTTGGCCGGGTAGACGAGGAAACATGCGAACCAGCCTGTTTGTTGCGGTTGCGGTGATGGTCGGTTGTGGTTCCGAACCTCCGGTCGAGCCGGAGCTCCTGGCGCCTCGCGGCGCGGTGGCGAAGGTCAGCGAGGATCACGACGTCAATCCGCGGGTACTGCGTCGGTTCAAGCCGCTGCGACGCGTGATTCCTGCCGCCCCGGGCGCGGAGGCCGCCAAGGTCGCGCTCGGTCGCATGCTGTTCTTCGACACGCGGCTGTCGAAGGACGGAGACCTGTCGTGCAACAGCTGTCACCGGCTCGACAAGTACGGCGTCGACCACGAGCCGACGTCGATCGGCGCCAAGGGGCAGCGGGGCCGGCGCAACTCGCCGACCGTCTATCACGCGGCCTGGCACTTCACGAGCTTCTGGGACGGTCGCGCGCGCGACGTCGAAGAGCAGGCGAAGGGCCCGATCCTCAATCCAGCCGAGATGGCGATGGCGGACGCGGGTACCGTGACGAGGCTCCTGTCGTCGATCCCGGGCTACGTCGCGGCGTTCGAGGCCGCATTTCCCGGCCAGCCGACGCCAATCTCCTACGACAACGCCGGCCGTGCGGTCGGTGCGTTCGAGCGAGGGCTCGTCACCCCGTCGCGCTGGGACCGTTACCTCGACGGCGATCGAACCGCGTTGACCGCGCTCGAGGTCAAGGGGCTCAAGGTGTTCAGCGACGTCGGCTGCGTCACCTGCCACACCGGCGAGCTGATCGGAGGCTCCATGTTCCAGAAAGCCGGGTTCGTGAAACCGTGGACGAATCAGACGGATCAAGGCCGCTTCGAGGTCACCGGCCTCGACGCCGACCGCATGATGTTCAAGGTGCCGAGCCTCCGCAACGTCGCCATGACGGCTCCGTACTTTCATGATGCGTCCGTCAAGACGCTCGACGCTGCGGTGCGAACGATGGCCGATCACCAGATCGAAGGCACGCTGGACGACGACGAGGTCACCTCGATCGTCGCGTGGCTCGGCTCCTTGAGCGGAGACCTCCCGACTGCCTACATCGCGGCACCACTGTTGCCGACCGGCGGTTGATCGCGTCTCACCGATAGAAGTGCCAGGCCCGGCCTCGAGCTGTGCGCCCGCGCACCCCGCCGCTGCGCTGAAAGTCGGAAATCAAGACCGGTTGGACGGTTTCCACGCGGCACATGGTCGCGATCCGATCGGACCCTGTGCGGTGAATTGTCGCGTCGGGATTCAAGGGCGTTTTGCCGCAGCGCACCGACTCCTGAAATCTGCGATTAAACGCATCGAATTAGGGATTAACACCCATGTCGAGATTCATCTTCCCGGAATGGACCGAGACCCTCAAGAAGTGGGTCAGCCTGTTGGTCCTCGGTGCGCCTGTCTATCTGGTTGCGCTCATCGCGTATGGCGTGACCCCCGAGGCCATCAGGATTGGCTACCAACCCGACCAGCCGGTCCCGTACAGCCATGCGCTGCACGCCGGCGAGCTCGGCATCGACTGTCGCTACTGCCACTCGGTGGTCGAGCGCGGTGCGAAGGCCGCGGTCCCACCGGCGGGAGTGTGCATGAACTGCCACTCGACGGTGAAGAAGGATTCCGATGTCCTCCTGCCGATCCGCGAGGCGTTCGCCGAGCAGAAGCCGGTGCGCTGGACGCGCGTCACCGATCTTCCCGACTACGTCTACTTCAACCACCAGGCACACGTGAACGCGGCCGTTGGCTGCGAGACGTGCCATGGCCGCATCGATCAGATGGTCAAGGTCTACCAGGCCAAGCCACTGACGATGGAGTGGTGCATCAACTGCCACAAGAACCCGGTCCCGAACCTGCGCAACCCGGCCAACATCACGAAGATGGGCTACGTGCCCGCGCGCGATGAAGGCGCCCAGTGGCAGGCCAAGAATCAAGTCAACCCCACCATCAGCTGCTCGACCTGTCACCGCTGAGGAGCCGAGCAATGTCCGCCAAAGACCACGACCACGACCACGACCACGGTCACGACCATGGCCACGACCACACCGATACCGCGGAGGCATACGACGTCGTGCGTCCACCGGTGCAGGCGACGCCCGAGCACGGCTACTGGAAGTCGCTGCGCGAGCTCGACGGCGCCGCGTCCTGGCAGCTGACCCCGAGCGAAAAAGAGTTCGCCGAGGGTGGCGATCAGGCGCCAGTCGACCCGTTGTCGCGCCGCAACTTCTTCCACCTCATGGGCGCGAGCATGGGCCTCGCCGGCCTCGGCCTTGGTGCCGGCTGCCGCCGCTACGAGAAGGACGAGATCGTCCCGCTGTCGCGCCGTCCCGAGAACCATGTTCCGGGCCAGACGCTGCAGTACTCGACCACCTACGAGATGGGCGGCGCAGTTCACCCGCTCGTCGCAACCTCGTACGAGGGTCGCCCGATCCACATCGACGGCAACCCCGAACATCCGTTTGCAGGTGGCTCGATCGTTCCGGGCACCAAGAAGCACGCCGGTGCGCACACGTTCGCGCAGGCCGCGATCCTGAACCTCTACGATCCGGATCGCTCCGACGCGCCGATGAACGGCGGCAAGGGCTCTTCGCTCACGTCGTTCAAGGCACAGCTCGGCGACATCAAGGCGACGCTCGCCGGCGGCCGCGCTCGCGTGCTGTCCGAGGCGACCACGTCTCCGACCGTGCAGGCGCTCCGCGCTCGCCTCGTGAAGAGCGG
>JAYVWH010001013.1:0-2073 GCA_043786265.1 Kofleriaceae bacterium
GCCGCGCGCGCTACACACCAGGCGTGCTTGCCGAGCCAGAAAACGAGCTCGGTGAGGCACCGTTGCGCGAGATCTTCCTTGAAACCGAGGACGCGCCGACAGGGATCAGGAGCGGCGTGCTCGTTCACCTGCGTCGGCGCGCGAGCCTCGAGGTGCTGTCGTACTGGATTGGCGAGCCACCGGAGCTGAAGCTAGCGCGCGAGGCGTGCCGCGAGATTTCGGTGCCGCTCGTCATCAACGAGGACCTGGTGCTCCAGCGCGATGCAAGGCGGGACCTCGTACAGGTTCCGCTCGACGACGGTCTCGACGGCTTCGTGGCGATCACGAACGAGGCAGTGCCTGCCGCTGGCGTCTTCGAAGTCGCCGAGCGCGGCGTCGTTCTCGCTCGATACGAGCTGTCGGTGCTCGGCTTCGAGACGAAGCTGCCGATTCCGGTGCGCGTGTTCATCGATGCGCAGCGGCTGCCGACCAATGCGTCGCGTTCGCAGGTTCGACGGGATGTGCATCCGATCGCGACCGCGGAGCGGCGTGCCAAGCAGCTGATCGATGGCGCGATCGCGAAGCTCGCGACGCTCGTCACCGACGGAGCGCAGGACGTCGCACCGCAGGCTCGCTCGGCGGCGCTGATGCTGCTCGCGGCAAGCGTGGGCGGGCATCCTGTTGGTTGGCAGCACACGCCGGCGCGCTTTGCCTCGCTCGCAAAGCTGCCGCTCGTGCGTAACGCGTATGGCCAGCCGCGTACGGTGACGACCGCCTGGACCAGTCACATCTACAGCGAGAAGGCCCCGCTCGATGCGGATCTCGAGCCGTGGGTCGGCGAGGTGCTGTGGGCGCCGCCGGGCGACGCGGTGCGAACGCTTCTCGCAGGGTACGCGATCGATGTCACCGGGATGCGCCGCAAGCTCAGGCTCGCACGAGCGCAGCGGCGCGCTCACAAGAAGTTCCTGTCGCACGCCCAGCGCGAGCCGAAAGTTCAGACGTCGGTGTATCCGCGCGTTCGCGTGGCAGCGGGCGTACCTGTCGAAGGCAGCTGCGTGGCGCAAAGCACTTTCGACGACGTGACCGGTGAGATCTGCGTCTACAGCGAGAGCCGCAACGCGAGTCTCGTGCTGTGTATCGATGGACGCGAGCTCGAGCGGATCGAGATGACGAGCGCGATTCCCTTCGATGCGGTGCTAGACAGCAAGCTGCTGACCCCGGGCGAGGGGTATCGCCGGGTCGTGCGCGATGCCGCCTTCGCAAAAGTGGATCTCTCGCTGCGGGGCGGTGTTATTCGTGCGGTCGAGACGCTGGCAGCCGAGAACGCACGGGTTCTCGAGGTCGACATGCCGTTGATCCGCGACGCGCTCTTGCTCGCGAAGACCCAGGGGCTACCACTCACCGGACCGCTCGCCGGGGCAAATGTCTGGCGCAGCCTCGATGGCTACGTCAGCTTCACGAAGCTCGACACCGCGAAGGCAGTCGGCGCGGTCGGCGAACACGAGACGGTCGAGCCGATCGAAGGCCGCATCATCCTGCGTTGCAACGGCGACGTTCGCGACGTACTCAAGCGGTTGCTCGGTCCGCGACTGATCTCGTATCACAAGGTCGCGGGGGCCCCGCCCGTGGACTGGCGCGCGATCGGCCGCAGCTTGCCGAGCGTCGACTCGCTGGCGTGCCTCACGATCCGCGAGGAGGGGCTTTCCGGTCTGGCGATCGATGCGCTTGCGGCGCACGCGGTGAGCGTGTTGAACATCGCGCGTACCGACATCACGGACGCGACCGAGATGCATGCGCTCGGCGTGCTGCTGGCTACCCTGCCGTCTGCAGACCGGCGGCGATCCCACCGATCGTCGTGAACACGATCCGGGTCAGCCGCTCCGCGTTGCCCTGACCGGCCCGACGACGGCGCAGCGCCTCGATCTGCACGTGCGAGAGCACGTCGAGATGCGGATTCCGGCGCTCGACCGACGCTACGAGATACGCCCGCGATGCGAGAGGCGGCACCATGCCGAGCGTGTCGCGCAACGCGTGCACGGTGCGTGCGTGCTCTGCGGCAATCAGGTCGAACAGCGTTGCCGCGTCGGGATCCGC
>JAYVWH010001014.1:0-4736 GCA_043786265.1 Kofleriaceae bacterium
GATCGCGTGCAGCGACGACGGAATCCTTGTTCCGATCGGCACGGGCTCGAGCTTGCCGCCGATGACGGCCGTCGCGAGCTCATCGCGTGACTTGCCAGCAAACGGACGTTTGCCGTACAGCGCCTCGTACAGCGTGAGCGCGAAGCTGAACTGATCAGTCCGCGAATCGATGTTGGCCCCCGCGTGTTGCTCGGGCGCCATGTACGCAGGGGTTCCGACGATCGGCCGCGTCGCGGATTCGCCGCTGACGTCGATCGCCTGGTGGTCGGACTGATCGAACGCAAGCCCGAAGTCGGTGACGCGCGGCCGACCCTCGTGGTCGACGAGCACGTTGTCGGGCTTGAAGTCGCGATGCACCATGCCAGCGTTGTGCGCGGCGATGAGCCCTCGCCCGGCCCCCATGAAGACTTCCAGGATCTCGGCGGGCGTGTGCGGTGTTGCGAGCCGTACTGGGCCATCCCGACGATCCGCGGAACGCGGTCGGGCTACGGCGTGTACATCCTCGACAGCATTCGCGCAGGCTCTTGCCGCTGAAACAAGACGCACTACCTGTTCATCAGCTGAGCCTCACGCTCGTCGGGCATTTCACCCCGCTCGCATCGGCGCGCGGGGGCGACGCGTTTCGGACGCGTGGTGCTACGGTCCTGCCCATGAATCGACGTGAAGCCATTGGATCGATCACCGGTGCGATCGCGGCAACGACGATCGCGACCAGGTTCGCGGATGCCAAGACTCCGCCGAAGCCCGTGTTCACACCGGTGGCGGCGGGTGGCCACAAGCCGGTCGCGCTGCCGTTCAAGGCCGACAAGCTTTCCGGGCTGTCGGAGAAGCTGCTGACGTCTCACCACGACAACAACTACGCGGGCGCGGTGAAGAACCTCAACGCCGTCGAGCTCGAGCTCGACAAGGTGAACAAGGACACGCCGGGCTTTCAGGTCGCGGCCCTGCGCGAACGCGAGCTGACCTACGCAAACTCGGTGTACTTGCACGAACGCTACTTCGAGAACCTCGGCGGCGATGGCAAGCCGAGTGGCGAGCTCGCCAAGGCGCTGACGACCCAGTTTGGCTCGGCGGCGCGCTGGGAGGAGCTGACGCGCGCAACGGCAATGTCGCTCGGTGGCGGCTCTGGCTGGGTCGTGATCGCGCGTGCGCCGCTGACCAGCGATCTGCGAATCATCGGCAGCTCCGGTCATGCACCTGCACTCGCGGCCGGCGTGCCGGTGCTCGTCCTCGACATGTTCGAGCACGCCTACGCGATCGACTACGGTGCGGCGCACGCCAAGTACATCGATGCATTCTTCGCGAATCTCAACTGGGCGGTGCTCGAGAAGCGGTGGCAGGCGGTTCGCGGCTAGGTCTGCGCGCGGGCTGAGCTACGTGCCGCCTCCAAGGGCATGCGTCAGTCGATATTCCTGCTGGTGGTCGCCGCCGCGTTCGGCAACGATCTCCCGCCGCCCGGGATGTGCGAGGTCTCGACCAGTGGCGAAGTGCCGGTCGTCGAGCACGTCGCGCTCGCGGGTCAGCCCGCGGGCTACGACGATCTTCGATTCTCACCGCAGCTCGGCATGTCCGCGACGAAGAGGGTCCCGGAGCCGCTCGGGATGGTGAAGTTGCGGCGGGAACTGGATCATCACGGACGAAGGATCGAATCGATCGTCTGGCGAACCTCAGCGACCGTGCGGCCCTTACCAGCCCTAAGTGCCGCGAGTGCCTCGGCGAGTCCCTGTTCCTTGTCGCTGGTCAACGCCGGCTCGTCGAGCGGCTCGACAACGTACGTCCCAGGAGGGAGCTCGCGAAGTTCCTCTGGGAGGTCCTGGCCGTTCCAGTGGCAGTTCTACGACTCGCCGACCCGCGCCGCGATCCTGGCGATGGGCCTTGGATAACGCGCTCTCGACCGTTCGCAGCGTCGCAGATCAGCCGAGCGTTCGCCGCACGAGCTCGCCGCGTGTAGTCTCGTCCGCGGCGAGGTGGCACTTCTTGTACTTCTCGCCGCTGCCGCACCAGCACGGCTGGTTGCGCCCCGGGCGCTCGCGGCGATCGAACGCCACGAGCTCGGCGCGTGCGGTTTCGACCTCGGCGGTCGCGCGCGCACGCCTTCCGGCCTCGGCACCGGCGGCGTCCTGCTCCGCACGTTCGATGCGCCCGCGAATGTCGTCCCCGATCGTAGCGTCCAGTTCCTCGAGCACGTCGACAGCCTCCAGCGCGTCGTCCAAACGTTCCGGTATCGCATCGAGCGCCGTGCGGAGCGCCTCGCGCGCGGCCGGGATCGCCGCCTCGCCCTGCCACCTCAGGTGATGGATCCACTGATTGGGATCGCGCTGGACGTACTCGGCGATGAGGGCGAGCACGCTTGGATTCGCGATCCGGAGGTCGGCGAGCGCGAACGCGACGCGAGCGCGCTCGTCATCGTTCGTCGCCGAGGGCAGCACGGCGAGCAGCGCCGCGAGCGAAGGCGCACGGAGTGCATTCAGCGCGTTCACGACATCGTCGAAGAGATCGGGATCGACCTCCGGGTCTGCCCAGCGCACGACCGCGGCGAGCGCGTCGACCGCGGCGGGCTCGCCTGTCGCGGCAAGCAGTCGGGCTGCGCGCCTGCGGCGCAGATCGCTTGCAGCAGGATCCTGCACGGCCGCTGCGAGCTGCGCGACCACGCGTTCGCCGAGGGCATGGACGCGGTCCAGATCGTCCGCGACGAGCTCCTTGCGTCGTGCGAGGAGCGTCTCGACGGTGGCCGTCGGATCGGCGAGATCTTGCGGCCACGTCTTCAATCGGCGCGCGACACCCCGCATCTCGGCGAAGCGCCGTTGCAGCGCGCGGCTCTCCTGCTCGACGAGTCGTTCGACGTACGCCCTGGCTCCAGGCGTGCATCGGATGATGCGAACCTCGCTCCGGCCACTCAAGCGCAGGATGGCATCCCCGAGCGTGCCTCCTTCGATGGACTGCACGCTCACCGCGACGTCCTGGCACGAACACGATGGCTCGACGCAGTAGGAGTCGATGACCCACGCCGGTCGCTCCCCGGGCTGAACCAGGAGATCCCAGTCGTGAGGGAACAGCTCGAAGTGGGCGAGCATCTCACTCGACTTCCGTCCGGACCAGAAGAACTTCTGCCAGGCGCGGCGATCGTGACTCGCGCGCATCCGATCGAAGCGCGCGACGAGACGGTCGCCGGTTGCGCCGGCTAGCTCGCCTCGGAGCCAGGTTTCGTCGATGGGGGCGGCGAGCCAGCCGGCGGGATCCGCAAGTTTGCGAATCTCGCGCGTGCGAACGTCGAAGTGGACGGACACCGGCTCCAGATCGTCGCCGGTCTCTCCCGACGCGCCTCGATCGAGCATCGCCCGTGGAAACAGCGCAAGGTCCACCTCCGTGCACGTGCAGCCCGGAGCGCCGCACGCGCGCATGTCCAGCGCGAAGCCGGGATGGTCATCGGGGCGTACGGCGAAGGCGTGGCCGTGATCGAGCTGTCGTGGGCATGCGTGGATCTCCACGTGACGAGTTTGCTTGCCGCCGCAGGTGCCCGCAAGGCCCGGCGCCGAGATGACCGCTTGCGCCGTACGCCGGCGCCACGAGGAGCCGAAGTCAGCAGGTGGACCCACGTACTTCTGCTCTTGCGGGCGTGGACGTTCCCCTTTCGGACGACGAGCTCGACGCGCTCGCTGAACGAGGTCTCGATCTCGACTTCGTCCTCTCCTCGCCGATTGCGACGCTCACCCCGAGAGGCGTCAGGTCATTCTCAAAGACCTCGACCGACTCGTGATGGCGGCGTACCGGAGCTTTGTGCCCGTGCGGCTCCGGCAAGAAGTACAAGCGCTGTTGTATCGGCAGCCCAGCCTGAGCTCGACCGGCTCGGCGGTTCCTTTGCGGTAGCGCCGACCGGTGCTCGAAGTCGCATGGTTCCTAGGTGGTTCCTAGCGAGAAATCGCCCGGCAGCAGACTGACCGTTTCTGGTACAAGTTGGCGGAAACGCATGGGAATCGAACCCACCAAGCCGCTGCTCGCGCAGAGCTTCATCGGTTTTGAAGACCGAGGTCGGCACCAGTCCGACACGCGCTTCCATCGCGAAAATTGCACGGAAAACGGAACTCGGCAACCAATCGCAACCGTCAGCCGTCGTCAAAGTGACTGGTTTCGGTATAGGTAGCGGTCAGCGCCTCCGTGTCGATCTCGATGTGTATGCGTCGCTTCGACGAGATACTCGAGTTGTAAACAACCCCGCCCGCGGAGTGTCCGCCCGTCATGACGAAGCGGTGCGTTTGCCAGTTCTTCGGGTCAAGACTCGCACCGAGCGCAGCAAGGCCCGACGCGTTGGACGTTCGCGCCGGCTCGACATCGAGAGTCTCGATGTCGTCGACTAAACCGCGCGCAGGGAATTCGTTCACGGCCGGCTCCTTGTCGGGCGGCTGTTCCGTTGTCGTCTTGCCGTTGTTCGTCATGGTCCGGCGCCACGTGACTGTCAGCGGCCGATCGTTGAAGCGCTCCGTAGCGCAGTGAGAACTTCCGTTCGTGGTTCACGCCGTGAGCGTAACCTCGGCAGCGCACTGGTTTGTAGGATCGGTAAGGCACGCGCCGCGCGGCTCACTTGGCGATCAGCGCGTGTCCTTGTACGGTGCTTCCTCCACCAGCGTCCCTTCCTCCTCCATCGTCACCCGCTGCTCTCGTCGAGAGCTTTTATACGTCATCGCTGGAACGACTACTCGCGAAGCGCGGGCACGAACCGAAGGGTCAGCGTCGTGCCC
>JAYVWH010001015.1:0-7159 GCA_043786265.1 Kofleriaceae bacterium
CAAGGGCCGGCGTGCGTCCAATGACGCGCCACCCGCAAAGCCTGCGGCCAAGCCGAAGGGCAAAGCCCCGTCCCCTCCTGCCAAGCCTGCCAAGAGTGAGAGACCCAGTATTTCGAAGATCGAGACCAAGCCCGTAAAGCCGGCACCCAAGCCAGAGGCGGCACCCAAGCCAGAGGCGGCACCAAAGCCAGAGGCCGCGGCGGCGCCCGCACCAAAGGCCAAGGAGCCCGCGGCGGCGCCCGCACCGAAGGCCCGGGGGAAGACGAAGGCCGCAGAGCCTGCGCCTGTCGCCCCGCCCCGCCCGGTCTATGACCTGAACGGGCCGATCCCGCCTGAGGGTGCCAGCTTCCCCAAGAAGGTGGGAGCGCTGCTCGGTGTCGGTCAGAAGACCCTCGGCATCAAGACGTTCCGCCCCGGCCAGGCGGAGGCGTTTGACCACCTGCTCGGCGGCGAGGACCTGCTCGCGGTCATGCCGACCGGTAGTGGAAAGTCACTGCTGTATCAGCTGACATCGATGGTGGTCCCCGGCGTGACGGTCGTCGTCAGCCCGCTGATCGCGCTCATCAAGGATCAGCTCGACAAGATGGTCGCCAAGGGCGTGAGTGCCTGCAAGATCGACTCGACGCTGACGGTGAAGCAGCGCCGCGAAGTCGACGCGATGATTCGCTCGCCCGGCGGCAAGTTGCTGCTGACCACGCCCGAGCGCATGGCCGATCCGGACTTCCGCGTATTCTTGCGCGAGGCCTGCGGTGGTGTCGGCGTGTCACGGTTCGTCGTGGACGAAGCGCACTGCGTGTCGCAGTGGGGACACGATTTCCGACCGGCGTATCTGTCGCTGCGCAAGGCGCTCGAAGATGTCGGCCGTCCGCCCGTCCTGGCCACGACCGCGACCGCGCCGCCGCACGTCCGCGACGACATTCTGTTCCAGCTCGGTATCGAGAACGCGACGATCGTCACGACGACGTTCGATCGACCGAACCTGCACTACGAAGTCATCATCTTCCACGACGACGCCGAGAAGATGCGGACGCTCGTCACGCTGCTCAAGAAGCTGCCGCGTCCCGGCATCGTCTACTGCGCGACCGTCAAGAAGGTCGAAGAGCTCTACGAGGCGCTGACGCGCTGGGGCGTGCCGACGGGCAAATATCACGGCCGCATGAACAAGAACGAGCGCGATGCCTCGCAGGTGAAGTTCATGGAGTCGTCGGACCTGATCATGGTCGCGACGAACGCGTTCGGTCTCGGCGTCGACAAGGCGAACGTTCGCAACGTGCTGCACTATCACGTGCCCGGCTCCGTCGAGGCGTACGCCCAGGAAGCCGGCCGTGGCGGACGCGATGGCAAGCCCGCGCGCTGCATCCTGCTGTTCTCGCCCGACGACGTCGCGATCCAGGAGTACTTCCTGTCCGGCACATATCCGACGAAGCGCCAGGTCCGCATGGTGTTCGACGCGCTGACCGCGTTCGGCAACGCGGCCGGGAAGCTTGCCGAGGAGTCCCCGCCCAACGTCGTCAACATCGCGCTCGGATCGGGCGTTGGCCAGCAGCGCACGCGCACCGTGCTGTCGCTGCTCAAGGACGAATTCTTCATCACCGAAGACGAAGCCGGCTTGTTCCGGGTCGCCGATCCGCCGCCCGAGATGGGCGAGCTGATGGAGCGCGCGCGTCAGTACGAAGCGCGCCGCATCGCCGATCGCCAGCGCCTCGATGCACTGCTCACCTACGTCAAGGCGCCGGGCTGCCGCAGCCAGGTCATCCTCGAGTATCTCGGCGAGCCGCAACCGCCCAAGTGCGGCCGCTGCGACAACTGCTTGCGCTCGCGCGAGGCTGCACTCGCGGCATCGACCGAGGCCACGCGCCTCGGTGCTTCGCTCACCCGCCAGCTCGATGCCGACGGTTCCGAGGTCCCCGCTCCTCCGCGCCGCGAGATCAAGGCGCGCGTCGTTCGCATCGATCAGCCGCAACCGACCGTACCAGCAGTCGCCGAAGTCGAGCCGCCGAAGTCCCCGTCGACGGTGCTGCGTCGCTCGGCCAAGCCCCTGGGCACACCGCCCGGCGGCGTCCCGGTTGTCGCGACGCCTGTGCCCGCGCCTGCTCCGACAGCACTCGTGCGCAAGAAGCCGCAACCGGAGCCCGCGGCCAAGCCCGGCGAGGACGACCTCGACGAGGATGATGACGACGACGATGACGACGAGATCTTGCTCGATGCGGACGGCAACCCGATCGACGACGATGACGATGATGACGACGACCTCGACGATGACGAGGATGATGACGACGATGACTACGAGGTCATCGACAAGACCGCCGCCGAGCTAGCGGAAGAAGGCATCGAAGGTCCGGGCGAGATCACGGTCCTCGCGCGCAAGCGCGTGCCCAAGGTGCCCAAGCAGCGGCCGCTGCGTCCCGACGACGAGACCGGTCCTTCAGCATCGGCTGCCGAAGCCCGTCGCCGACGAAGGCGCAGGCGTCGCAAGCGGCGCGCAATGCTCCCGCCCAAGAGCGCATTCCTCACGCCGGTGCTGTCGACGTCACCGATCGGCGAAGCGCAAGCGCGCCGCCCGGGAGGCGGTGCCGGCCCGGTGATCGAGTACGTGCGCGGTCCGATGCGGATCGCCGCGGCACCGGTCGCGTCTGCGAATCCCAACGACGCAGGCGTCGCGCGCCGTCGCGGCAAGAAGCGCGGGCGGTGGGAGCGTGGACCCGGTGGGGGCGGCGGTGATCGTGGTTTCCGCGGTGGCGGCGAGCAGCGCCGGCCCGGTGGCGGCAACTTCCGCGGCCCCGGTGGTCCCGGTGGTGGTCCGCCCGTCGGCAATCCCAACGCGAGCGGCACCAACGGCGGTGGCGCGTTACCGCCCGGTGCGGATGGTCAGCCCGGTGAGCGTAAGCGCCGCCGGCGTCGTCGGCGCAGGCGTGGTCCGGGCGATGCGCCGATGCCGATGATGAACGGCGGCGATACCGCGCCGCACATCACGAACGGAGGGGCCCCTGGCGGCGCCAACGGAGGTGGTGCCGGCACAGGCGACATGGGCAGCGGCGAGGCCGTGGTGTTCCAGCCGACCGGTGGCAATGGCAACACCAACAACCAGGGCCCGATGCTGGGACCCGATGGTCAGCCGCTGCGCAAGCGTCGTCGTCGGCGGCGGCGTGGTCGCGGCGGTCGCAATCGTGACTTCCGGGCGCAGGGCGCTGACGGCGCCGGTCCGCCCGACGCGGCCGACGCTGGTGGTGGTAGTGGCGGGGGCGGCGGCGGTGACGACGGTGGCGGCGACGGTGGCGGCGACGACGGCCCCGACGCGGGCTAGCCGAACGGCACTTCGCGCCGTACAGTTGAGACGTGCTCGACTGGCTTGGCTCGGTACAGATCCGGACAAGGACCGACGAGCGCGTCGAGCTGGATCTCACGCGCGGTACGGCGTGGACCGGCTGGGGCATCGCCGCGGCGGGCGCGTGGCTGCTGTTTCTGTCGTCGGTGTGGGCGACGGTGGGCGGCGCAATCGTCATCGGTCTCGGCGGCTTGCTCGGCACGCTCCAGCGCAAGCTGATCTTCGATCGTCGCGACGGGCTGTTGCGCATCGAGCAACGCATCCTCGGCATCCACCGCCGAGCCGCGATACCGCTATTTCACCTGCGAGCCGTTGTGGTCGCCGCGCGCAGGCCTGGATTCTACGTTGCCTATGTCGAGCGCAGGGTCGGCGGCACGATCCACCTGGACGAAGCGCGCCGGCCCGCGCCACTGCTCGCACTCGCCGAAGCAATCGCAGATGTCGCCGAGCTCAGGCTCGTGTACGACGCGACGACACGCGTCGCTGCCTCCGACTGAGTGGCCGCGTCACTGGCGCGAGCGCGCTGGATCGCGATACCGTCCCCATGTGCGCTGCTTTGTTTTGCCGCTGCTCGGACTGCTCGTCGCTTGTGACAGCGGGACCTCTGCGAGCAAGAAGGCGGAGAAAACCGCCGAGCCCGAGCGCAAGCTCGCCGGTGTCTATCCCGAGCGCTTCGAGTGCGGTTCGATCGTCAAGGAAGAGGAGCTCGCGGCGCTCCTCGGTGCGGTGAAGACGTCGCTGATGACGTCGGCGATCACGCCGCCACGCGGGCTCCCGCAGCCGTGCGCCTACCAGGTCACCATGCAGAGCGCCATGGAGTACTGGACGTACGACTTCGACTGCCGCGAAGGCATGAAGCAGCGCGCCGACGCCCTGTTCGAGCAGTACAAGCGCACGAGCGCCGATCTCGTGAAGCAGTTCGACATCGCGTCCGACGCGGGCATCAAGCCCAACGACGCCGGCATCGTCGTCAAGCGCCCGGATGATGCCGTCGTCGTCGAGGTCGGCACGAAGGCGCTCGACCATCACGGCCAAGGCCTGCTGTTCATCGACGACGATGCACCCTGCTACGTGCGTGTCGTCGGTCCGGACCGCGAGCGTCGCCTCGCGCTGGCGAAGGTCATCGCGAAGAATCTGACGTTCATGAACGCGCCGATGTCGCCTCGCGCGGCGCCGTGACGTAACCGGTCGTTCGCGAGTGATCACGGGCCGTACCTGCAATGAGCGAGAGCCGCACGATGTGGGCGCTAGCTGCGACGCTGGCGGTGCAGCAGGCGGGCCACCACCTGATGGGCGTCGTCGACGCGGCGATGCTCGGCCGCTACAGCGGCGCCGCGCTCGCCGGTGCGGGCGTCGGCAATAACCTCTACTTCGGCCTCACCTGCCTCGGGCTCGGCGTGGTGATGGGCATGGACACCGTCGTGCCGCAGGCGCTCGGTGGCGGGCGAACCGAAGATGCGCGACGCGCAGTCGGCGCCGGGGTTCGCATTGCAGTGCTCGTCGGTCTCGTCACCACGCTGCTCGTGTTCGCGTCGCCGCAGCTGCTAGTCCTCGCCGATGTCGACCCCGAGGTCATCCACGAAGCACGCGCGTTCACCTATATGCGAGCGCTCGGCGCGGTTCCGTTCCTCGTCACGATCGCGCTGCGCTCCTACCTCGCCGCGCACTCGATGACGAGGCCACTGATCATCGCGGTGATCGTCGGCAACATCGCCAACGCCGCGCTCGACTACGTCCTGATCTTCATGGCTGGGCTCGGCTCGATCGGTGCCGCGCTCGCGACGACGATCGTGCAGTCGATGATGCTCGTGATCTATCTGCTCGGCGTACGCGGCATCGAGCGCGACCAGGGCGCGCGGCCGCCCTCAACGAGCGCGGACATGAAACAGATCATGAAGTACGGGTTGCCCGTCGGAGGCCAGCTGTTCGCCGAGGTCGGCATCTTCGGTGTCGCGACCGTGCTCGCTGCACATCTCGGCAAGGTGCCCGCCGCTGGCCACACGATCGCGCTGAACCTGTCGAGCCTTACGTTCTCGTTCGCGCTGGGCGTGGCCGCCGCGACCAGCGTGCGCGTCGGTCATGCGGTCGGCTCCGGGGACATGGCCCTCGCGCGTCAGCGCGGTCTGATCGGCTTGCGCCTCGGTGTCGGCGTGATGGCGCTGTTCGCGGCGACGTTCTTGCTCATCCCGCGCGCGCTCGCGGGCCTGTTCACGAGCGACCCCGTCGTGATCGCGGCGACGGTGGCACTCCTGCAGATCGCGGCATTGTTTCAGCTGTCAGATGGCGCCCAGGCAATCGGCGCCGGCGCGCTTCGCGGGCTCGGCGACACGCGTGCGACGTTCGTCGCAAACGTCGTCGGCCACTACGTGATCGGCTTGCCGCTCATCCTGGGGCTCGCGTTTGGCGCCGGCATGGGCGCGCCCGGACTGTGGTGGGGCCTGTCGGTCGGCCTGACCGCCACGGCCGCCTTCCTCGTGCTGAAGTTCCTCAGAAGTACGAGTCAAAGCCGGCGATGAACCGCGGGTAGCCTGCGGTCGTGCCCTCGGCGGCGACCAGCGGGAACGCAAGATCGAATCGGAACAGCTCGCGCGAGCTCTGCGGGATCAAGATGCGCAGTCCGAACCCGACATCGTGGACGTAATGCATCGTGCGAAACGTGTCCGCGACCGCCCGTAGCTCTCGCTGGCCTTGGGGCCCATCCGCTGCACCGCCGCCCTCGTAGAACAGCACGCCACCCACGTGCACGAACCAGATTCCGTACGGCACGCTGCGGGCCTCGAGCTGGGCGACGACGCGACGATCGCCAGAGAACTGCGCGACGTTGTATGCCCGTAGCCCGCTCTCGGATCCGAGCGTGTAATAGGAGTTCGACTCGTCGTGCCAGCGGGTCTCGACGTGGACGTTCGCGATCAAGCGCGCGTAGGTCAGCGTCGGCGTGGTCGCGCGAACCGAGACCGTTGCCGTGTTGTCGATCGTGCGGCCCTCCTGGATGCGCAGCTGTCCACCCGCCGACACGCGGGTGTAGCCGTCGCGTCCCCACGGGAACGTCCAGCCCGCCGATAGCGACGGCCTCGCAAAGCGATACGTCGAGCCGAGCGACTTGAACGATTGCGAGATGCCCGCGGAGAGGTTCGGACCGAAGCGGAGATCCTCCGCGAGCTCGTAGGTGTCGACGTTGCGAAGGGTCGTGAACTTGGCCCGGTACACGGAGTACTCGACGAACGGATTCGAGACGACCTCGTCGCGCGGGAACACGTCGTCGCGAAAGTGGTCGACCAGGGTCGGGTCGACCGCGAAGGCCGGCGTGCCGAGCAACGTAGGTTTCTGGCTACCGACCGCGTAGCCCGCCTCGATGCCATGCTTGTACTCGCTGCCCCACTGCCGAGTCACGCTCCCGCGCATCGACCAGGTCTGCATCCTGTACTCACGTGGCAGCGCCTCGACCTCCGGTGTCGACGCATCGTCGTAGCTGCGCAGGCCGCCGAAGAAGTACGACCGCGACACGGTGTCGCCGTACGACGTCGAGATGCCATAGCCCCACTTGCTTGCGAGCGACCACAGCGTCTTGCTCGCCGTCAGGGTGGCGGTGGTGCCTTCGGAGTTGAGGCCGCCGCCGTCCTGGATCCCCTTGGGGTCGCCGGTAGCTATCGACGTGCCGTCGGGGGAAATGACATCGAGTGACTTGCGGGTCAGGATCTTCTCGAAGCGCGCGCGCAGATCGATGTGATCGCCGAGGAAGTTCTTGTCGATGTAGAGCGGGCCTGTCGCGACCGCGCCCTGATCCATGTTGAACCCGAACGCGACGGTCTTGCGGCGGCCAAGGAAGTTGTTCTC
>JAYVWH010001016.1:0-3193 GCA_043786265.1 Kofleriaceae bacterium
GGATGAATGTTGCGCTGACCCGCGCCCGCCGCTTCATGCTCGTGATCGCCGATTCGGCGACCCTCGGCGACCACCCCTACTACGCGAAGTTCATCGAGTATGTCGATGAGCTCGACGCCCATGGTAGTGCGTGGAGCGATGAGGCCGAGCCCTTGCAGTGACCGGGCAGTAATGCGATCAACGGGGTTGTGAAGCAGGCCTGTTTATTTGTACTCGCGCTCGCCGTCGCTCCTGCGTGTGGCAAGCACAACGATATCGACGTGCTGCAGCACGAGGCGAATTCCGCAGCGAAGTTCTACGCACCGCAGCTCGACGCGCTCGATGCCCGCGTGCAGACCATCTTCAAACGCGGCGCGACGATCCCGGCGTCTACGCCCGGCGTCGATGCCGTGACGGCGCGGCTCACCGAGGCCCGTGACACGATCATCGCCCTGCGCGGCGTCGTCGCGCCCGGCCCCGATGGCAAGAGCAGCGTGGAGAAGCAGGCGGCTATCGCCGCCAAAGAGCACAAGGCCGAGGAGCTCGAGAAGCTGATCCACAACACGCATGCCGCACTCGGCAGCGGGCTCACCGTGGTCAACGAGGATCTCCTGTCGGTCGAGAGCTGGATCGCGTACTTGGATAGCCAAGCGCTCGCGATGCCGCAGCGCCCGGCGGGCAACCCGGCGCCCCAGCCGGATCCCACCGCAACGGTTCCAGCTGGTCAGCCCCCGGGCCCCGCTGGCCACCCCGCTCCCGCCGCGCCGACGGGCGGCGCAGCGGGTGGTGTGCAGCGTGAGCCGGGCGCTGGCACCCCAGCCCCCGCGCATCACTGAGCCCGCTGCTATGCTGGGAGCATGAGGATCCCGGCGCAGCCGAAAGTCATCCTGCGGTCGTGCCGCGAGTACGACCCGGAAGCGATACGCAAGATCATCCGCGAGGGCCTCGAGGAGCTCGGTCTGCGGCCGTTCGGTCGGACATTGGTCAAGCCGAACCTGGTCGCCGCCGGCCCGATGTTTCCGTACGCGTACACGCGTCCCGAGTTCGGCGAAGGCGTGCTGCGCGCGCTGCGCGATGTCGGCGGCGAATCGATGACCGAGCTCGCTGCGGGCGAGCGCTGCGGCATCACGGTGCCCAGTCGCGTCGCGTTTCGCGAGAGCGGCTGGGACGAGATGCTCGGCCGCGTCGGCGTGAAGAAGTACCACTTCGAGGAGCAACAGCAGGTCGAGATCCCGCTGTCGCATCCCGAGCGACTGCGCGACTACGTCTTCACGCCCGAGCCCGTCGCGCGCGCCGACTTCTTCGTCAACTGTCCCAAGTTCAAGGCTCACCCGTGGACGACGGTCACGTTCTCGATGAAGAACTACATCGGGATCCAGGACGACCGGCATCGCCTCATCGATCACGATCACAAGCTCAACGAGAAGATCGCAGATTTACAGCACATCATCCAGCCGCAGTTCATCGCGATCGACGGCATCACCGCGGGCGAAGGCCGCATGCTCACGCCGACGCCGTTTGACCTCGGCATGATCGTCATGGGCAACAGCCAGGTCGCATTCGACGCGGTGTGCTGCGCGATCATCGGCCTCGATCCGAACAGCGTCGATCACATTCGCCTTACCGCCGCGCAGGGGTTCGGCACGACCGACCTCGCGAAAATCCAGATCTCCGGCGACGTCACGCTCGAGCAGGCCAAGGCGCGCGCGAAGGGCTTCAAAGTCGGACTGATCCGCGTCGAGAAGTACTTCGAGGGCACGAACATCACCGCGTACGCCGGCTCCCCGCCCGAGCCCGAGCACGGGGACTATTGTTGGGGCGGTTGCCCCGGTGCGATCGAGGAAGCGATCGAGATCCTGCGCCAGTTCGACAAGCACACCGACGCGAAAATGCCGCGACTGCACGTCGTGTTCGGTGCGTACGAGGGCGAGATTCCCGCCAAGCCTGGCGAGAAGGTCGTGTTCATCGGCGACTGCGCGAACTGGAAGGGCAACATCAACGGTAAGCCGATCGCGATCGAGAACCTCTACAAGGATCGCAGCACGATGGATCCGCACTCCGCGTCGATGGAGGACATCTTCGTCAAGCTCGGCAAGGCCGGCAGCAAGCTGCGCGGCGATGTGATTCGCCTCGAAGGCTGTCCCGTCAGCGTGTCGGAGCAGGTGCTCGCGCTCGTCGGGATCGGCAAGCTCAACAACCCGTTCCTCGATCCCGCGCAGGCCGCGACATTCACGCGCGGTTACCTCGGCTGGAAGTCGCGCGTCATGCTCAACAAGCTGCAGCGCAAGGCCTACCAGAAGCACGGCCCATTCCCCGAGCGAGGACAGGCGGCGCCCGAGCTTGTGGGGAAACCGTGATTGGCCCCGGTTGGCTGCCCGGATATAGAGGACGCGCACCGCGCCGGCACACCCTCGCCTACACGCGCATGCGGCGGCGTGCACGCACGCGCGCGAAATCGCCGGCACCGTCGCCGCGCGTCGCGAATACTGAGATCGTGCTGTTCGATCACGGCCCGGTGGAATTTCCGACGGCAACGGCAATGCCGCGCGAGCCACGTGCCCGCGCGATCGCGCTCGTCGCGAGCCTCGAGCGCTGGATGGCGGCGCGCTGGGCGTGGTTCCGGCCGCGCAGCGTTCCGTGTGCGGTCGCGTGCCTCGGCATGATCGCGGTGATGGCCTCGGCGCACTACCTCGCGCATCAGCACGACAACGTGCAGGCGCAGCGGGTGATCTCGGTCAGCGTCTCCGCGCGCTGACTTTCACCTCTCCGATTGGATCGATCAGCACGTATTCGGGATCGACGTCCAAGACCGGCCGTGACGTGCTCAGGAACAGTCGCCCGGGCAGCTCTGCATGGTCTCCGGAGACTCGCAGAGAAAGTCGCCGCAGATTGGAGAGGCCGCGCCGCAGTCAGCAGGGCACAGCCGCTTGTCCTCGACCGGCTGGCACACGCCATCGCCGCAGTGCGGCCAGGAAGGACTGCACGTCATGATCGTCGGGTTGCATTGCGGCGTGCAGATACCGAAGCAGTCCGGGTCCGCGCATCCAAGGAGGCCGTCGAAGTCACCGTCGTGTCCAAAGCGGCAGGCCTCGATGGGACCTGGGCGCTGATAGCCAAACGTCCAGGTGTCTGCGAGAGCGGAGCTGCCACTGTTGCCTCCGAACATGACGATGTTAGCTAGCGCCAGCCTCTCACGGACTGTCGAATCCGGCTA
>JAYVWH010001017.1:0-3733 GCA_043786265.1 Kofleriaceae bacterium
CCTCGGTCAACCCGGCATCGAGTAGCGCACCCCGCACGTGATCGGTCGACGACACGATCAGGTCGGGTGATGCCACCGCATCCGATATGACGAGTGCCAACAGCAAGGCGATTACTCCGGGCGGTTCGGGGTGCAGCCGCTACAGCCATTGTTGGCAGCGGTCGTCAGCTGACCGCACCGATCACAGGTCCGGATCTGGAAGCGCGAGCGGGAGATTCGCGTCGCACGTTCGTCCACCTCTCGGGGTGGCAAGATCGTGAAGGGTCTTATCGCGTCGTGCATGCGCGCAAACATGTTCAAGGTACGTGCCACGGCCAACGATCACCCGGACTTACATCGGATCCCGCCTTGCAGCACAAGACTTGGCCACATGGCCCGGGTGGCCACCGCATTGGCCACGAGCCGTCGGGTCGCGACGAGCGGATGCGCTCGCGCACTCGGTGCCTACCGGGTCGAATCAGAGATCGATCGCGTGACCAAGCGCATCTTCCGTAGCGCCGCGGATCGCTTCTGCAAAGGTCGGATGTGCGTGGATCGTGGAGATCAGGGACTCCGCGTTGACCTCGGTGGTCTTCGCAAGTGTGAGCTCCGCTATCAGGTCAGTGACTGCAGGACCGATCATGTGGGCGCCGACGAGTCCACCCGTCTCCGCGTGCCACATCACTTTGATGAAGCCGGTGGTCTCACCCGACGCGAGCGCGCGACCGAGTGGGCGGAACGGAAACCGGCCGACCTTGACCGGGATGTTCTGCTGCTGCGCCTTCTCCTCGGTGAGGCCGACGGACGCGATCTCTGGATGACAGTAGGTGCACGCGGGGATCGCGTCGTAACGCACGGGCTCGGCATGGACTCCCGCGATCTTCTCGGCGACGAAGACGCCCTCGGCCGACGCGACATGTGCGAGCCCGCGCCCGATGACGTCACCGATCGCCCACAGCCCGTCGCCGGCGTTGCACTCACCGTCGACCTTTATGAAGCCCTTCTCGATCTTCACGCCGTGCGCCTCGAGCCCGATGTTCTCGGTATTCGCGGCGATGCCGACGGCGACGAGCAGGATGTCTGCCTCGAGCGTTGTCACCTCGCCGCCTTGGGCAGGCTCGGCGGTGATCACGACTTTGTCACCCGCGTTCTTGGCGCTCGTCAGCTTGTGGCCGACAAGCAGCTTGATGCCGCGCTTGGTGAACGCGTTGCGCAGCTCCTTGCTGACCTCGGCGTCCTCGTTCGGAACGATACGCGGGAGGTACTCGACGATCGTGACCTCGACGCCGAGCGCACGATAGAACGACGCGAACTCGACGCCGATCGCACCCGCCCCAAGGACGATGATCGACTTCGGCTGCTCGGGCAGCGTCATTGCGCGGCGGTATTCGATGATGCGTTTGTCGTCGAGCTCGATGCCGGGGAGTGAGCGTGCACGCGCGCCTGTCGCGAGGATCACGTGCTTGGCCTCGATCGTCTTCTTCGAGCCGTCGCCCGACGTAACCTCGATCTGATGTGGCTTCCACGGACCGCTGCGCGGCAGCAGCTTCGCGGTGCCGGCGATGCTGTCGATCTTGTTCTTCTTGAACAAGAACGCCACGCCCTTGCTGATCTTGTCGGCGACATCGCGGCTGCGCTTGATGATCGCCGGGAAGTCGGCCGACACCCCTTCGATCACGATGCCGAACTCTTTCGCGCGGTGCGCGTACTCGAGGACCTCGGCGGACTTCAACAAGGCCTTCGTCGGGATGCAGCCCCAGTTGAGGCAGATGCCACCGAGCTCCGCGCGCTCGATGCACGCGGTCTTGAGCCCGAGCTGTGCAGCGCGAATGGCGGCAACGTAGCCACCGGGACCGGAGCCGATAACGACGACGTCGTGCGGGGCGTCGCTCATAGCGCCAGCGATTCCGGGTGCTCGATAAGGTCGACGAACGCAGCGAGCCACTTCGCACCGAGCGCTCCGTCGATCACGCGGTGGTCACACGACATCGTCACGGTCATGCGCTTGCCGATCACGATCTGGCCGTCCTTGACGACGGGCTGCTCGATGACCGTACCGATCGCCAGGATGCCGGCCTCGGGCGGGTTGATGATCGCGGTGAACCGCTCGATGTTCATCATGCCGAGGTTCGAGACCGAGAACGTCGAGCCCTGGATTTCGTGGCCCTTGAGCTTCTTGTGCTTCGCGCGATCGGCGAGGTCACGAACTTCGGCGGCGATCGATCCGATGCCCTTCTGATCGGCATCGCGGATGACCGGCGTGACAAGGCCCTCATCGAGCGCGACGGCGACGCCGACGTGGACACGATGGAAGCGACGGATCGCATCGCCATGCCACTGCGCGTTACACTCGGGCACGCGGCGCAGTGCGAGCGCGACCGCCTTGATGATCAGGTCGTTGACGCTGACCTTGCCCTTGTCGCCGAGCAGGTCGTTGAGCCGGCCACGGAAGCCGAGCATTGGCCCCGCGTCGAACGTGCGCATCAAGTAGAAGTGCGGGACGTCGCGCTTGGCCTCGGTGAGGCGCGCCGCGATCGTCTTGCGCATGTTCGATGCGGGGATGTCCTCGTAGTCGCCCTCTACATCCGGCGTCATCTGCCGCGGGGTGCGAACCGCGAGGGCCTGCGTCTGTTTCTCGGCCTGCGGCTCGGGGGCGCTCTCTTCAGTTGGTTCAGCCTTGGCTGGCCGCGTGCCTCCGCCATCGGCCGCGGCGCGGACGTCGCGCTCGATGATGCGACCGCCGGGACCGGAGCCCTGGATGCCGCGCAGGTCGATGCCGAGCTCGATCGCGAGCGTCTTCGCAAGCGGGCTGGCGAGGAGCTTGCCAGTGCCGCCCTGCGGTGCGGGCGCGGCCTTCGGAGCGTCTTGCTTGGCTGCCGCCTTCGGCGCGTCGGCCTTGGGCTCGGTCTTTGGCGCCGGCTCCGCCTTCGGTGCGGGCTTGGCTTCCGCCTTCGGCGCGGGCTTCGCGTCCGCTTTTGCGTCCGCTTTTGCTTCCGCCTTCGGGGCGCTGCCACCGCCGGACTGCTTCGCCGCCTCGGCGACGAGTGCGCTGACATCCTCGCCGGCCTTGCCGATGATCGCGACCGGAGCACCGAGCTTGACGGTGTCGCCCTCCTTGACGAGCAGCTTCAACAGGACGCCGTCGTCCTCGATGTTGAAGTCCATGTTCGCCTTGTCGGTCTCGACCTCTGCAACGAGGTCACCGGGCGACACCTTGTCGCCTTCCTTCTTGGTCCACCGGACGAGGACGCCTTCTTCCATCGTCGGTGACAGCTTCGGCAAACCAATGATCTGGGCCATACGACTCTTTCTTCAGTCCAAGTAGAGAACGTGACGCACGGCAGCAACGACGTCTTTGACCTGCGGCTGCACTTCGTCCTCGAGGTTCTTCGCGTAGGGCATCGGCACGTCGTCGCTGGTGACGCGCTCGATCGGTGCGTCGAGCGAATCCATGCAGTGTTTCTGCATCTGATACGCAACCTCGGCGCCGAACCCTGCCACCGGCCACCCGATCTCGACGATCACGCAGCGACCCGTCTTGCGGACACTGGCGGCGAGCGTCTCGGTGTCGAGGGGGCGCAGCGTGCGCGGATCGACGACCTCGCACTCGATGCCGTCCTCGGCGAGGACTTTGGCTGCTTCGAGGCAGGTCCACACCATCTTCGACCACGCGATCAGCGTGACGTCCTTGCCCTCGCGCTTGATGTCGGCGACGCCGAACGGGATCAGCAGATCGCCGTCGGTGGCATCGGGC
>JAYVWH010001018.1:0-8917 GCA_043786265.1 Kofleriaceae bacterium
TCGAAGCCGTAGAACATCACGTACAGATCGGCCGAGCTGCCGCAGCTCGTGTCGTTCGCCATGCCGCCGCGGATCGTCCACGTCACGTGCACCGTGCGCAGCTGAGATGCGGCGATGCACTCGCCGTTGCGCGCACACGAGAGACCGCCACACTCGCTGTCACGCTTGCAGCCGGTATCGCTGGACGGCGGCCCGCAAGCAGCGCATGCGAGCGCGAGGAGGATCGCGGTACGCATTTCGTCAGTACTGCAGATCGAGGAGCGCGTTGCCCTGCGCGTCGAATGTGCCGGTGGGGCCACCGCTGTACTCGTAGGCATGAGACAGCGACACGGTGGTGTAGCGGAGCGGGAACTTGTCGACGGTGTGCTTGCCGGCGCGGCAGGGCACCGGCGTGTAGCCGAACTCGCTGCCGTCACCGCTGAGGAACGTGATCGAGAGATCCGGCGCGTTCACGCACGTGGCGACGGATGCAGCCGCGCCCTTCAAGGTCCACGACGTGTGCACGATGCGAACCTGTGACGGTGCGAGACACTCGCCCGTACGCGCGCACACGAGGCCGGTGCCGCAGGCCGCGTCGCTCTCGCAACCCGACGGATACGCGCCGCCGCCACCGCCATAGCCACTGCCCCAGCCGCTGTCGTCGGAGGGGGCGTTCTGCTGTTGCAGACAGCCCGCGAGGGAACCGGCGACGAAGCAGCTCACGAGCGCGATGCGCATGCGCTCGAGTTTATCACTGCACGTAGATCGGGCTCGTGTAGATCCACGGCAACTCTTGCTCGGCCTTGTCGGGGCCGAGGTCACGCAGGTAGGGCCCCAGGTGGTGCGGCACCATCGAAACCTCGACGCGGACGGCCCCGGGGCTGAGTGCCACGTCGATCGGTGCCCCATCGCTGCTCGCCAGTGTCGTCGGCCCACTCGCACCGACATGGATCACGGTCACGTGGATGGCAGGAGCTGGCAAGCTCGGATCGAGGCCCCGGACGGTCGGCGGTGTGACGTGGAGCATGGTTCCGGCGGGGACGGTTGCCCCGAACAGCGCGCCGCCCGCGTCGACCGCGAACCCTTCGGGCGTGCCGAGTAGCTCGAACACCGCGAACATCCGGCCCGCGCCGACCGCGGCTTCGATCTGAACCGGGTCGCGCGGATCGGCCACGAGCGCGATGTTGCCAAACCAGCGCAGCACGCGCCGGTACGAGTCGCCGCGCTCGCCGTCTGCAAGGATCACCGGCAGTGCGTTCTCGTGCGCATCGCTGCCGGCGCTGCCGGCAACCTTGCGGCCCGCGGCGAGCTGCTCGTCCCACCGCGTGAGAGCGGGAATGTTCGGCGTCAGGAACGCGAGCAATGCGAGGTCGGGTTCGGGGCCGCCCTCGTTCGTGTCCGCGAACTCGACGGCGGATGTGATCGCACCGTACGCGTCGAGCCCGAGGTACATCGGCCGGATCCTCGGATCGATGTTTGCGTGGAGGTTGTAGACCTCGATGCCGTCGGGTGCGATCTCGAGCAGGTGCTCGCGCGTGCGCTGCTCGGTGTGAGCAATCCACAGCTTTGCGCCGGCATCGCGCATCGCCTGTGCAGCGATCGGCGTGTCGCCGTTGTACGTGTCGTGGCGCTGCTGCACGGTGCCCGCGACATGACGGTCGAGCATGATCGGCATCAGCTCGTTCTCGCCGCCGACCATCAGCAGCACCTCGTGCCCGTTGTCGCAGTGGATGCGCGACGCGATCTGATCCGTGCCGGCGAGAACCGGCTCGTCGCCGGCGCGTAGATGAAACAGCGCCGCGTACTCTTCGTCCGCCATCGTGTCGTCGTGATCGGTGAGCGACGCGTAGACGATCCGATCGGTGCACAGCGCGCCGCGCAGGCTCTGCAAACATGACTCGTCCGGCGTGCCGTCCGCTGCACGCGGCATGTTGTCACACGCGTCGTGCGAGAACGGCGAGTGCAGATGGATGATGCCGCGCGCCGGTGTCAGGCCCGCCCAGTCGCCCATCACGTTCGCGTCGGGCAGCGTCTTGTCCCACGCAGGCAGCTTCGCGGGCGACGGATCGCCACACGCAGCAAGCGCACACACCAGCCATGCCCTCATCGGCCGCTACTCTACCGGCTTCGTCGTGTAGCTGCCATCGAGGATGACTTTCCCGCCTGCCTCGATGTGCAGCTTGTACTCGAGCGGGCTCTGCCGCGTGAGAGTTGTCACCGTCGCGGCGGTGAAGGTCCAGCTGTGGTTCGCGAGAGTTCCCGCTGCTAGGGCGGCGGGTTTCGGATCGACGGCAATCTCGACATCCGACGCAGCGAGACCGTTTGCGGTCCAACCCTTTGCGGCGCGGGTGAACGCGATGTGACCGTCGGGGCCTTCGAACGCCCACCCCGCGTTGCTCGCGTTTCCGGGCAAGACCGCGGGCGCTGCGTCCGCAGACACCCGCACGGCGACGTAACGGCGGTTCGCCGCCTCCCAGCCAATCAACGTCGTGTGATCGGGGGGCGTGCAGGCGAGAAACGACGAGCCGGCGAGCCACGCGCACGGTGGGCCAGCAATCTGCGCCAGATAACCGCGCCAGTCTTCTTCGCCGCTCGGCGTCGTAAGCGCGGTCGTGGACTTCGTGGAAGGCGCAGCAGAACCGCCGCACGCGGCGATCAGGAGTAGGGCAGGCAGTCTCACGCGGCGGACGATACACGTCTCGTGAACGCGACGAAGCACATCGCCTGCGCGATCCCGATGGAGCCGATCAGCGCCCCACATCGTGATGTGGTGGTGGCCGGGGACAGGCCCATCGTGTTGACCGCGCGGGCAAACGCCATCCGCCAGACACGCGGGTCCAGCTGGGTCCCACTCGTCCCAGCGCGAGCTAGCCACGTTTGATCGCTACCATGCTAGAACGCTCGCGCATGCGTACTCGCCTGGAACGGACCTTTCGGTTCGAAGCCGCGCACTTCCTCCCCAAGGTTCCCGCGGGGCACAAGTGTTCCCGCATGCACGGCCACAGCTATCAGGTCGAGGTCGTCATCGAGGGCGAAATCCAGCCGGAGCTCGGCTGGCTGATCGACTTCGCCGAGATCGACGAGAAGGTCTCGCCGCTGGTACGCCAGCTCGATCATCACGTGCTCAACGAGATCGAGGGCCTCGGTAATCCCACGAGCGAGCTCCTCGCGGTGTGGCTGTGGCAGCGGCTCGCGGGCACGCTGCCCGGCCTGCAAGAAGTGATCGTCTCGGAGACCCCCACATCCCGGTGCGTCTACCGTGGCGCGTGATCTCCGCGTCCTGACCCTCAACTTCTGGGGCACCGAGCCGCCGCTCGATCGGCGCATCGATCTCGCGGTCAAGCAGCTGCGCATGCTGCAGGCCGACGTCATCTGCATGCAAGAAGTGCGGCCGCTTGACGGTGTGTCTGGACGCACGACGGCTGAGATGCTCGCGGACGCGCTCGGGATGCACGCTCGTTACGAGACCTCGTGCACGTGGAAGCCGGGCGACAGCAGCATGAAGACGGCAGGGCAGGAGGGGCTCGCGATCCTGACCCGCGCACCGCTGCTCGACGTCAAGACGCACGCGCTTCCCGACGGTCGTCCCGCGCTGACGCGCCTCTTGCTGTCCGGCCTCGTCGCGACCGACGCCGCCCCGGTGTGGGTGCACACGACCCATCTCCACTACGCGCTCGACGACGGTCTCGCGCGCGAGAATCAGGTCGTCGCGATCGATGCGCAGGTCCGCGCGATCGGCCGCACCAACGACACGCCGCCGCACATCCTGTGCGGTGACATGAACGCGACGCCCGACTCGGACGAGATGCGGTTCTTGCGCGGCCTCACGACGCTCGACGGTCGCCGCACGCACTGGCAGGACGCGTGGCTGCGCCATCATCCCGACGATCCGGGCATCACGTGGTCGAGCGAGAACGAGCTGACCCGCCCGTTACGCTCGCTCGATATCGATCGTCGCCTGGACTACGTCTACGTGACGAGCCGCAAGAAGGACGGGCGCGGGACCATTCACTCGTGTGAAGTCGTGTTGACCGATCGCGAGCAGGGTGGACCGAACGGCGACTTCTGCGCGACCGATCACTACGGCGTGCTCGCCGTCGTTCAGGTCGTCCCCAATCCGGCCTAGCGCGGCAGCGACGCTTCGATCGCCGCGATCACGCTCGGATCATCCGGCTTCGTCGACGGTGCGAAGCGGGTGACCTTCGTGCCGTCCGCGGACACCACGAATTTTTCGAAGTTCCACCGGATGTCACCGGTGTGGCCCGTTGCGTCCGGGATCGCGGTCAGCTCGGTGTAGATCGGATGACGGCCCCCGCCGTTGACCTCCACCTTCTCCATCATCGGGAACGTCACGCCGTAGGTCGCGGAGCAGAACTCGGCGATCTGCTCGGGCGAGCCCGGCTCCTGGCCACCGAACTGGTTGCACGGGAAGCCGACCACGGTGAATCCCTTGGCCGCGTACTTCTTCTGGAGGTCCTCCAGCTGCGTGTACTGCGGGGTCAGGCCGCACTTGGAGGCGACGTTCACGACCAGCAGGGCCTTGCCCTTGAAGGTGGCGAGCGAGGTCGGCTCACCTTTGAGGGTCTTGAGCGGGGTGTTCCACATGGCGAGCTCCTTGACTGCTACTGCCGGAACCGCGGGTTTTGCGTGTGGCTGCGCTTCGTTAGCCTTCGAGCAGCCGGCGAGGGCCAAGGCGAGCACGAGCGGTTTCATGCGGGAACCATAGCCCAGAACTGCTATACGTCCCCGCCCACCATGGCCCTCGGTCGCCACATCTACGCGGACTTCATCGATCGCGTCGCCAAGCCCGCCCGCTACCTCGGCGGTGAGTACCAGGCCGTGGTCAAAGAAGGCCCCGAGGTCGCCGCGCGCGTGTGTCTGGCATTTCCTGATGTCTACGACATCGGCATGTCCCATCTCGGGACCAAGATCATCTACTCGCTGCTCAACAAGGATCCGCGCATCGCGTGCGAGCGCGCGTTTGCGCCGTGGACCGACATGGAAGAGGAGCTGCGAGCGCGTGGGCTGCCTCTGGTTTCGCTCGAGACCCAGCGCGTGCTGTCCGAATTCGATGTCGTAGGTTTCTCGCTGCAGTACGAGCTGACGTTCACGAACGTCCTCACGATCCTCGACCTCGGCCGCATCCCGCTGCGCTCGGTGGACCGCGCGCCCGATGCGCCCCTCGTGATCGTTGGCGGACCGACCGCATCGCACCCCGAGCCGATGGCAGCGTTCTTCGATGCGGCGTTCGTCGGCGAGGCGGAAGAGCAGCTGCCGCCGCTCGTGCTCGCGTGGGCC
Organism: Kofleriaceae bacterium; assembly: GCA_043786265.1. Taxonomy (GTDB): domain Bacteria; phylum Myxococcota_A; class Polyangia; order Haliangiales; family Haliangiaceae; genus JABFXX01. The sequence goes on from JAYVWH010001018.1 coordinate 5,278, forward strand.
GCGATGCGCAAGGAGATCACAGCCGGCACCCGCACGCGCCGCGATGCGCTCGCCGAGCTCGCTTCCAGGTTCCCGCTCTACGTCCCGTCGCTGTACGACACGCTCGTCGATGCCGACACCGGCATGACCGTGGTCGGCGCTCCGACGGATCCGCGTGCACCTGCACGGATCGCACGCGCGATGGTGCGCAACCTCGATGACTATCCGTTCCCGACCGACACGCCGGTGCCGTACGCCGAGGCCGTCTTCGAGCGCGCGTCTGTCGAGATCGCACGTGGCTGCACCGAGGGCTGCCGCTTTTGCCAGGCCGGCATGATCTATCGCCCCGTCCGTGAGCGCTCGCCTGAGTCGATCGCCGATTCGCTGATCAAGGGCGCCGAGAAGGCGGGCTACGACGAGACCGGGCTGACGTGCTTGTCGACCGCCGACTTCTCGAGCATCACGCCGCTGGTCAAGCAGCTCGCCGGAGAATTGCGCAAGCGCGGTGTGTCGATGAGCGTAGCGTCGTTGCGCGCGTACGGCCTCAACGAGGACCTGCTCGACGAGCTCGCGCTCACCCGCATCAGCGGCCTGACGTTCGCACCCGAAGCGGGCACGCAGCGCATGCGCGACGTGGTGAACAAGAACGTCACCGAGGCGCACATCGAGGAGAGCTCGCGCCGCGTGTTCTCCCGCGGCTGGCATCGTCTCAAGCTCTACTTCATGATCGGCCTGCCGACCGAACAGGACGATGACGTGCGCGGTGTCGTCGACACGGGCATGCGCATGCTGAAGATCGGCCGCGGCCTGATCGGTGGTCGCGCCGAGGTCACGGTCAGCGTCAGCTCGCACGTGCCCAAGCCGCACACGCCGTTTCAGTGGTGCGCTCAGGACTCGCTCGACGAGATCAAGCGCAAGCAGGCGGTGCTGCGCCACACGGCGGCTCGCGAGAAGGGCCTTCGTCTCAAGCATCACGATAGCGGTGTGTCATTCGTCGAGGGCGTGCTCGCGCGCGGCGATCGCCGGCTCGCGGACGTGATCGAGGCAGTGTGGCGCGATGGCGCTCGCTTCGATGGCTGGGAGGAAGTGTTCGACATCGAACGTTGGCAGCGCGCGCTCGCGGCGCATGGCGTCGACGTCGGCGCATACCTCGGCACGCGCCCGGTCAGCGCGCGGCTGCCGTGGGATCACATCGACGTCGGCCTCGAAGACGGCTTCCTGCTGAGCGAGTACCGCAAGGCGATGAAGAATCGCGCGAGCCCGCCGTGCGGCAAGGTCGCCGGGATGCTGATCCATCACACGAACCTCGCCGAGGCGCAGCCCGACAAGCGCAAGCTCGTCTGCTACGACTGCGGCGTCGCGTGCGATCTGTCGAAGATGCGCGAGGATCGGCTCGTCGCGCTGCGCGTGCTCGGTGCCGAGCAGCCGCTGACACGGCACGAGGCCGTGGTCGACGCGGGCGGGGCGTTGATCGACGTCAGCGAGCGCGGCGGCGGGAGCCCGGCGGAGAGCGGCGAGGTCACGAAGTCCAAGGATAGGGACCCCGGCTCGGGGGGAGGGGAAGGGGGAGGTGGTCCGGGGTTCTTGTCCCTGCGCAGCAGGGAAACCGAGCGCGCCGAGCGCGTGCGGCTCAATGGCCACCACAACGCGGGCCTGCCGTACTCGACGTACCGGATCCGGTTCGCTAAGGTCGGGCGCGCGGCGTTCCTCGGCCACCTCGATCTCGTGCGCCTGCTCGCACGCAGCTTCCGGCGCGCGGACCTCTCGCTCGCAATGTCGCGTGGCTTCTCTCCGAAGCCCCGCCTCGCATTCGGTCCGGCGCTCGGACTCGGCGTGCCGAGCCTCGGCGAGCTGATGGATGTCGACCTCGAGCACGCGCCGCTCGGTTTGCACACGTGGGAGGCCGACGAGACGCATCCGCGCATCGAGCTCGGCCCCGATGAGGTTCGCGATCGGCTCGCGAGCGTGTGCCCGCCGGGCATCGAGATCGAGAGCTGCTCGATCGTTCGTCTCCCGGGACATCCGCTCGCGAAGAACCCGGACAAAGGCCTTGGCAAGCTGGTCAACGCGGTCGACGTTTTGATCCGACCCGCCGCCGACGGCATCGCGCACGACGCGGCGCGGCTCGACCGCATCGCAGCCGCGTTCGTCGCGAAGGCTAGCGCGCCGGTCGCGCGCGGCGCCAAGACCATCGATGTGCGTGGCCTCGTCAGTGCGGTGGACGTCATCGCGGGCGACGCGGCAACGAAGCTGTGCAGCGCGCTCGACTGGGGCGATGCCCCGGCGCTGATCCGGGCGCGCGTGAGTGCGACGGCGGACGGTTCCGCCAAACCGAGCGAGCTCGCTCGGGCGCTTGGAATCTGGGGCTCCGATGACCCGCGAGGCGAGCACGCGCTCGTTGCTCGCCTCGGTGTCGTCGAGGGCGAGCCTGTTCGTGTGTTGCCGGTTCCTGCCGCCCTGGCACCGACCGCGACAATGTGATCACGGGCCGATCCCCGGAAACGTACGGCAGCCGCGTGAAAAACGCGTGATCCGGGCGTGCACGGCCAACGAAATACGGGGAAATGGGGTCCATGTCCCGCTGGCTCGCTGCCGTCGCACTCCTGGGCTTCACGGGGTGCGCGTTCACACTGGATGGACCGGATCCCGACCGGCCGCGTAACCGCGTTCCGACGTGCGATACGAGCAAAGGGCTGGTCGCGCTCGACGGCGTGATGGCCACCGCGCTCGGCATCGTCGCGCTGGGTGCGACCTCTGCATCTGAACCGGCGATCGCGCTCGTACCGCTCGGCCTTGGTGCGCTGTACGTGGGCGGCGCGGTGAGTGGAAACAAGGCGGTCGACCGCTGTCGCGCGGCGATGAACGACTACACGGAGAACTATGGCAACGAGCGCATGGCGGTGACAGACCCCGACGAGGACGACCGCGAGTCGCGCGTCGACACCAACGGCCGGTCGCGCGCCCTGCCGCGATCGGGGCAGGGCGATCAGCGCCGCCAGCAGGTGCCGCCGCCTTATTCGTATAACGGCCCGCAGGCGCAGCCGCAGCCGCCTTATGCGGATCCACGCGCGCAGCGCCCGGCGGCACCGGTGCAGACGCAGCCCGTGCAGCCGCAACCGCCGCAGCAGCCGCCGCAGCCGGCGCAGCCGGCGCAACCGGCGCAGGGCAAGGCCAAGCCCGTGGCTGCACCCGCCGACGATGAGGGTGACTGGACTGATTTCTGGCGGGAGGTTCCGTGATGCGTACGCTAGCCATGCTTGCCGTGATTGCGACGCCCGCGCTCGCGATTGCCGACGACGAGATCGTTCGCGGCTCCGTCGTGAAGATCGAGGCGCAAGAGGTCTACATCAGCGTCGGCGTCGACAAGGGCGTGTCGGGCGGCGCCTCTGTCCGGCTCAAGCGCCCCGTCTCGCTCAAGCATCCGATCACGCGCGCGACCGTGCAGGACTGGATTCCGATCGGCTCGGCCAGCATCACGCAGGCTGGTGCGGCGATGTCGCGCGCGGTCGTCGGCGATCTGGTCACGTCGATCAAGGTCGGCGACCTGGCCGAGGTCCTCGTCGACCGACCCGATCTGCGCAAACAGCCCGATCTGGTCGGGCCAACACCTCCGCCGGTCGCAACAGGGCCGCAGGTCGATCCGGCGACAGCCGAGGTCCTC
>JAYVWH010001019.1:0-2488 GCA_043786265.1 Kofleriaceae bacterium
CGCGCACGAAGTTCGCCGTGATCGCGCAAGCACGGCGCGGGTTCTCGTCCGCACAGGTCGTTATGCGCGGTGTCGACCAGTATCGCGCGAGTGCCGGTATCGCGGCGTGGGTCGCATGCGAGCTCGCACAGCGCGGCCCGGGGCCGCTCGGGATGCGTGCGCCGAGCGAGCTGTTCCGTCCCGAAGCCGCGGTGCGCGCAATTGCCGCACGCATCGATCTGAGCGTCGAGCCGAGCTTCGGCTGACGCCTCGACGCGGGTCACCGCTTACGTGGTATCAACGACCATGGTGTCGTCGTCTCCGTGGCAGCTCGAGGCTGAAGCGCCCGTTGGCCGAGGAGTCACGGCGAAGCGCTACCGCCTCGCGAATGGCCTCGGCGTGATCACCGCGGTCGATCGCCGTGCGCCGATCGTCGCCCTCCAGATCTGGTACCGCGTTGGCTCGCGACACGAACGCCCCGGTGCGACCGGGATGGCGCACCTGTTCGAGCACCTGATGTTCAACCAGACCGAGAACCTGCCACCCGGCGAATTCGACAAGCTGGTCGAGCGCACGGGCGGTGAGTCAAATGCCGCGACGTGGGTCGACTGGACGCAGTACCGCCTGTCCCTGCCCGCACGCGACCTCGAGCTCGGCATCAAGCTGGAATCCGAGCGCATGCAGCGGTTGATCCTCGAGCCGACACCGGTCGAGACCGAACGCAACGTCGTGATCAACGAGCGCCGCGAGCGCGTCGAGGATGATGTCGATGGCTGGCTCGACGAGCAACTGATGGCGCTCGCGTTCACAACGCACCCATACCGGTGGCCGACGATTGGCTGGATGGACGACATCCGCGCGCTATCGCTGCCCGACATCCGCGCATTCTACCGAACGTGGTACGCGCCGAACAATGCGACGCTGATCGTCGTCGGCGACTTCGAGGAAGCGAAGCTGCGCGAGCTGATCGAGCAGCACTTCGCGCACATCGAGCCCGCTCAGCTGCCGCAGATCCAGGCGATCGTCGAACCCGAGCAGACGCGCGAGCGCGTCGTCCGAGCGCCGAAGCCGATCGCGACCGATCGCCTGTTGATCGCCTACAAGGCGCCGGGCCAGGGCGATCCGGACTGGGCGGCGCTCGAGATCGTCTCGACGCTGCTCGCGGGATGCCCGTCTGCGCGTCTGCATAGAAAGCTGGTGATCGAGACCGAGACCGCCTCGTCGGTCGACGCGCAGCTGACGCCGTTCCGCGACCCGTCGCTGTTCCGCCTCGTCGTGACGACCGCGCGCGGCCACGATGCGGACGAGATCCTCGCGATCATCGACCAGGAGATCGCCGCGCTGTTCGAGACCCCCGCGAGCGCCGCCGAGGTCGAGAAGGCGAAGGCGCTCGCCGAGACGTCGTTCTGGAGCACGATGGTGGACATCGACGGCAAGGCCGAGGAGCTCGGTCACTTCGAGGCCACCCTGGGCGATTTCCGCCAGCTCGGCGTGCTGGCCGAGCGGCTCGCGTCGATCACCGCCGACGATGTCGCGCGCGTCATTCGCACGTATCTCATCCCGACCCGCCGAACGATCGTGATCGCGGAGCCCGAGAGCGACGGCGACGACAGCGATGACGACGGAGATGAGGACTGATGGCCGGTCCCACGGTCATTGTCGAGCCGTCGCACGACACCCCGCTCGTCTGGTTCGAGATCGCGATCGGCGGCGGCGCCGCGCTCGATCCGATCGGAGTCGAGGGTCTGCACAGGCACGCCGCACTCCTCGCTCGCCGCGGTGCCGGGTCGCGCGACCGCACTGCACTCGACGACACGCTCGACTCCCTCGGCGCGATGCTCGACGTCGGCGTCAGCCGCGACGCGATCAGCGTGTCAGCGCTGGCGTTGTCGCGTCACCTGGACGCCGTCATCGATCTCGCGGCCGATATTCTAGCCGAGCCGCGATTCGCCGAGGACGAGCATGCGCGCCTGTTGCGCGAGACACCGCAAGTCCTCGACGAGATTCGCGACGACGACCACGCGCTCGCGTCGCGCTACTTCGATTGGCTGTGCTCGCCAGGACACCCCTACGGCCGGACGGCGCTCGGCACCGAGACCTCGATCGCACGCATCGAGCGGACGGCAGCGGCGTCGCTGTGGAAGCGCGAAGTCACCGCCGACAACCTCGTGATCGGCCTCGCGGGTGACATCGACGACGCCACTGCTGCACGCTGCGTCGCGCGCCTGACCGAGCGGTTGCCCAAGACAAGTACGACGGTGCTCCTCGATGCGCACGCGACGATCGAACCGCCGCGCGGCCGCCGGCTGATCCTCGTCGACAAATCCGATCGCACGCAGGCACAGATTCGCATCGGGCATCTGTCGGCCCGCTATGGGCATCCCGATACCGCGGCGCTCACCGTCGCCGAGGCCATCTTCGGCGGCCTGTTCAGCTCGCGGCTGATGCAGGAGATCCGCGTCAAGCGTGGCTGGAGCTACGGCGCGAGCTGTGCGCTGCGCAGGGCTCG
>JAYVWH010001020.1:0-4540 GCA_043786265.1 Kofleriaceae bacterium
CGCGGCGAGGGCATCTCGGTCGTCGCTCGCATCGAGCAGTGCCTCGAGCTCGTCGGCAGCGGCGAACGATTGCGGATCGTCGGCGAGCGCATCGCGGAACAGCTCGATCGCTCGCGCCTGGTAGTCGAGCTCGTCGCGCGCGATACGGCCGGCGAGGTGCTTGTAGCGCGCGCGGACCTTCGGGTCCTGCTCGGTATCGACGAGCCGCTGCACGACGTCGAGGCTGTAGCTCCAGTCACCATCGTCGGCGACCAGCTCGAGGAACTTCGTCAGCAGCAGGTGGTCACCGGGGCGGTGGGTGAGCGCTTCGCGATACATCTCGCGCGCGGCGGCGCGATCACCGAGCTCGACGTAGCGATCGCCGATCGCGACGAACCTCGTGGCACGCTCGTCGGGAGGCGCCGTGCTGGCGAGCGCGAGCTGATCGGCGACCTGCTGGTGCGGATCGGCCTTGCCGAGCTCGGACCGCAGCAGGATCGCGGCGCGGTGATCGGGCTGCATGACGAGCAGCATGTCGACGTGCTTGGACGCGCTGTCGATGTCGCCGAGCTCGCGGGCGCAGCGCGCGACGCGGTAGTGGTAGTCGACGGCGACACCGGGCGGCAGGAGGTCGGCGTCGATCAATAGGCCATCGAGGAGCGGCCGTGCCTTTGCCCACTGTTCGGCGTCGTACAGCATGTCCGCGAGCTCGCGGCGCGATGCGACATCGTCCGGGTCGATCTCGACGGCGCGCGCGAGCAAGTTGCGCGCGTTCGTCATCTCGCCGACTTCCTGCGCCATCTTGCTGCGCTGGATGAGGTAGTAGCGCAGGCGGTTCGGATCGTCCGTCGTGCGGCACAGCTGATCGAGGATCGGCGTCAGCTCGACGCGCTCCTCCGGCGAGATCTGGCCATCGCTCCAGCCGAGCTCGACGAGCGCGACGCCGGCCTTGTAGTTGCTCGGGTCGGCGGTCCGCGCCTCGCGATAGAGTTGCTTGGCCCAGTCGGTATCGCCGAGTGCCACGCATAGGTCGGCAGCGTCGACGAGCCAGCGCGACTTCTCGGTCGCATTGTGCTCGGCCGCGTTGGTGAGCAAAGTGATCGATTCGGACAGCTGACCGCGATCCCGCATCAGCCCTGCGAGGCCATCGACCGCGATCGCCAGGGTCGGATCGGCCTCGCGCGCCTCCTCGTACAGCTTCTGCGCGCGGTCCCAGTCCTGGAGCTTCGCGAGGTCCGCCGCTTTGCACAGCATGCGCGCCCGCTCCTTGGGCTCGCTCACCGAGCTGCCGAACCGCTCGGCGGCCGAGAGCGCTTCCTCCTCGGGAACGCCGAGCTCCACCGACAGACGTGCGATGCCCTCGAGGACGTCCGGCTTGGGGTTGCCGCCCGGTGCGAGGCGATCGGACTCGCGGTACGCGTCGAGGGCGGCGCCTTGGTCCCCTAGCTCGCGATCGTAGATCAGCGCCATCTCGCGATAGATCTCGGACCGCTCGTCATCGACGTCGGAGTTTGCTGCGTGACGACCGAGCAGGTCGACGAGCACCGGCCACTCGCCGGTGGTGCGATAGAACAGCTCGAGCGCCTCGAAGGATTTGGCATCCGCGGGATCGATCAGCAGCACGCGCTCGAGACAATCGGCCGCGTAGTACGGCCGCTTGACGTGCTGGAACGCGGTTGCAAGGCCGTGCAGATTCGACACCGCGTCGTCGTGATCGATCCCGACCAGCGCACTCATTGCTTCGAGCGGCAGCTCGCTCCAGCGATCGGTGATGCGGGCGAGGCGGAGCAGGGGCCCGATGTCGTCCTGTTGCGGCAGCTCACCGAACGCCGACAGCCGTACGACAATCGCGCGCTCGGCATCGTTGCGACCCTCGAGGTTCTCGGCGAGCTCGCGCAGGATCTTCGAGCGTTCCGCGCTTTCTTCGGTGGCCTCGACCTTCGCGAGGTGTAGATCGACGACGCGATACCCCTCGGTATCCATCGATGAGCTGGCGACGCGAGCGACCGCGCGCTCGACCGCGGCCCGTAGTCGCTCTGCCTCGAGCTCAGGAAACTCGGCTCGCAGCACCCTCGTGATAGTGTCGACGGAATCGACACCCATGGCGTGGCCCCGCATGGGTGCGAGGGTAGCAAGGAAGTGCCGCTTCTCGATGCCGGTCGCGAGAAGGTTTAGGCGACCCCGGCGACACACCGCGTGCCGGTGTCGAGACGCGATCATGCCAAGCGTTCCGAGCACGATGAGACCGGCGATCAACGCCGTCCCGTGCTGACGCTGCGCGGCCATGGTTGGTATCGTACCTCGATGCGCCAGGATGATCCCGACCGGACCAAGGTCGCGATCGTCGATCCACTGGTGGGACAGGTGATCGACCGCCGCTATCGCGTCGAGTTCCGGCTGGCTGCGGGCGGGTTTGGGGCGATCTACCGCGCGGCTCACGTGATCAATGGCCGCACCGTCGCGCTCAAAGTTCTGCATGCGAACCTCGCGAACGAAGCCGATGTCGTCGCGCGGTTTCGCCGCGAAGCGACAGCGCTCGCGCAACTGCGCAGCCCGCACACGGTGACGGCGTTCGATTTCGGCGAGACCGCGAGTGGCGTGCTTTACATCGCGATGGAGCTGCTGCAGGGCGAGAGCCTGTACGAGCGATATCGTGCACTCGGTCCACTACCCTGGCGCCGCATGCTCGCGATCGCGCGTCAGGTGTGCAGCTCGCTTGCCGAGGCGCATGCGCTCGGCATCATTCATCGCGATCTCAAGCCGACGAACATCCTCCTCGAGGAGGTCCGAGGCGATCCGGACTACGTGAAGGTCGTCGATTTCGGAATCGCGAAGATCCTGCAAGGCAGCTCGCTCGACAACGCGGACCTCACGCGCAGCGGGCACATGGTCGGCACGTTCGATTACATGGCGCCCGAGCAGATGGTTGGCGGCCAGACGTCGGGGCAGAGCGACATCTACACGCTCGGGATCGTGATGTACGAGATGATCACCGGCGAACGACCATTCGGTGATCCGGAGACGCCGGCCGCCATGCTGACGGCGATGCTGTCGCAGACGCCGATGCCGATGGCAAAGTTCGCCGAGGTTCCGGTCGAGGTCGATGCGCTGGTTGCGCGCTGCATCGACCGCGAAGTGTCGGGACGCTTCACGGATGTGATCGAGCTCGGGGACGAGATCGAGCGACTGCTCTCCGATGAGGAGTCGACCAAGACGCAGGTCGCGCGAGCGCCGGACGACCTGTTGCAGCCCGAGGACAGCCTGACCTGGGTCGATCAGGTGCCGCCGCCACCGCCGATGCCGGCTGCAAATCCGGTAACGACGCTTCCAGGTGTGATGCCGCCGACTCGCGGCACGCCCTGGCCACTTGATGACCCGAAGAAGCGATCGAAGCGTTAGTGGCGACAACAGTAGCCACTGCGTCCGCATGTGTCGCAGACCCAAGTCTGCGCGGGGCCTTGGCCGGATTTTGACGCGGGGTGGCATGGAAGATGCTCCCGCTGGCGTCATCCAATATGCAGCTCCATCGCTTCTGTTTTGCCCTCTCGCTCGCAATGACCGCCGCTCCACTTGCCGCCTGTGTCGATGACCAGAGCGGGGATGACGAGCTCGCCACCGATGACGCCACCGTCGGCGCCGACGCCAAGGCTGACGTCTCGACCGGCGTGTACACGTACTACTTCGTGTCGCCGGACACCCGGCGTTGCGCGTCGCCGTATTGCGGTGGCGTGTTCTACCGCCTCGCGAACGCCACGCAAACCCGGTGCATCGACGGCACCAAGGCCGAGCGCTGCCACGCGCCGAGCTCGGACTGGGACAAGCTTGCCCTCGGCGATAGCGGCATGCAGAAGGTCTACGACGGCATGAGCGGTGCCGGCGGGGAGATCCTCGTGCGCGCGACGGTTACCAAGAAGGACTGGGGCAGCGGCCTCGGCCTGTTCGCGAATTTGAATCCGCGCGAGGCGTGGATCGGCCAGGGGCCGAATGCGGCCGAGGGCCCGCTCGCCAAGCTCGAGGACAGCGGCGTTCGCTGCATCACGACGCCGTGCCCGTCGCTGCGCGAGCGCAAGCTCAACTCGTCGGCGAACGCGATGCTTGCCGAGGTGGGCTGGCAGTCTTCCGGTGCGACCGACGAGCAGATCGGTGACGCGCTCGACAAGATGCACACCGATGGGCTGATCATCGCTGGTGCGCGTTACACGGTCAGCGGACCGGGCGGCAGCGCCAAGGCGCGCACCGTCACGCAGTTCTATCTGCGCGCGACCGACGACGTCGCCGCTCCATAAACGTTGACGTGGACGTCGAACGACACCATGGACCTTGACGTCGACAGCGAGTTGCTGAACTTCACGCGCGCCTTTCGCAAGTGGACCGGCAAGACACCTCTCGCTTACCGCGAGCGGACGGGATAGGAACACGACACATGGGTGACAAAGTGACGCGCGAGCTGCTCGCAATGGTCGTGCGAATCGGCGCCATCGCGGCGATCCTCGGCGCCTTCTACGCGACCGTGGGACTCGGCAGTCAGGGGCAGACGCTGGCGATCGGCGCCGCGGCTGCG
>JAYVWH010001021.1:0-5720 GCA_043786265.1 Kofleriaceae bacterium
TGGAGGCGTGGTCTATCTCGGCGCACCGTCGGTGACGGTAGCTGCCGGAGCCAGAGTGAGCGCGATCGGCGGTACCGGCGGCGCGAGCAGCTTGTCGTCGGGAAGAGGGGGTGACGGCGGCATGGGGCGCATTCGTCTCTCTGTGGGGGCGACGTGCACGCTCGGTGGCACGTTCACACCAGCGCTCGCGAGCGCGTGTTCGCCGTCGACGGTGGCCGAGAAGGTCTACATCGCGACGTATCCGAACTGAGCGATCAGTTCGGACGGATCGCAGCGGCCAGCGTATCGAGCGCGGCCTTCACGCGCGGCGACGGTGCGACGAGGAACGCATCACTGAGCGCGACCACGCGGTGGTTCTTTGTCGCCGGCACGTCGACGCTGTTCCACTCCGCCGTACTCGTGCGCGCGGCGTAGGAGAGGTCGAGGATGATCTCGGGCTGTGCACGCAGGACCTCTTCGAGGGAGACCTTCGGATAGCGAATGCCCGACGCGGCGAGGACGTTGTCACCACCGACGACGGCGAGTAGCTCGTCGACCCAGCTGCCAGGACCGACGGCGACGAGACCGCCGAGACCACCCGCTTCGCGATCGATGACGGCGAAGACACGCGGGTGGCGGGGCGGGCGAGCGGCGGCCGCGGCATCGAGGGCCGCATCGATCGCAGCGATGGCGGCGTCGGCCTCGTGCGTGCGGCCGATTGCACCACCGATGGTGTGGAGAGCGCGTTTGACGTCGGGCAGCGCGTGGAAGGCGCACTCGACGGTCTTGATGCCGGCGTCGCCGAGGGCGCGACCGGTGGAGCCGTGGATGTCGTCGACGATGACGAGGGTGGGCTCGAGCTTCACGATCACTTCGAGGTTGGGCTGCAAGAAGCTGCCGACCTTCGGGAGCGCTTTGACGTCGGCCGGGTACTCCGAGTAGGCATCGACGCCGACGAGGAGCGAGGTGGCACCGAGAGCCGCGACGACCTCGGTTGCGGACGGCGCGAGGGTAATGATGCGCGCTGGCTTGGGCGGCTGGTCGGTGGCGGGCGGAGGCGGTGACGCCGATTTGCCGCACGCGAAGACCGCAGCCAAGAGGAGCGCACCACGCATGCGCTTGTGGGTATCACACCTGGTATCGTCGGGCGTGGCCGACGCGGATCTCACCGGCAGCGTCCTCGATGGACGCTACAAGGTGATCGAACCGATCGCCGAAGGCGCGATGGGCAGCGTGTATCGCGGCGAGCGCTTGGGGCTCGGCCGCGCGGTGGCGATCAAGGTCATGCATCAGGAGCTGCCCGACGAGCTCGCGAGTCGCCAGCGGTTCGAGCGCGAAGCGAAGCTGATGGCGCTGCTCGAGCACCCGAACTGCGTCAGCGTCAATGACTTCGGGGTGCACGATGACAAGCCGTTCCTCGTCATGGATCTCGTGCGCGGGACGAGCCTGCTCGACTTGCTCGACAAGACCGGTCAGCTCGAGATCGGACGCGCCGCGGATATCGTTCGCCAGGTGCTGTCGGGACTCGCGCATGCGCACGAGCTCGGCATCGTGCATCGCGACATCAAGCCCGCGAACATCATGATCTCCGAGAAGGCCGGGCTCGGGGAGCAGGTGCGCATCCTCGATTTCGGGCTCGCGCGGCTGACCGAGACGTCGACGGCGGCGAAGCTGACGACGGGGATTGTCGTCGGTACGCCGAACTACATGGCACCCGAGCAGTGCAAGGGCAGCGACATCGATGCGCGCACCGATGTGTATGCGTGCGGCGTGATCTTGTTCGAGATGCTGACGGGACGTAAGCCATTTGTCGCCGACGATCCGATCGCGGTCGTGCGCAAGCACCTGCTCGAGGCTCCGCCGACGATGCATGCGGTCGAGCCGCGGATCGATTTCGGCGAGCTCGAGGCGGTCGTCGCAAAGGCGCTCGCGAAGGCGCCCGCGGATCGCTACGACTCTGCCGTCGAGATGTCCAAGGCGGTCGCGGCGGCCGCGGCCAAGGTGAGCAAGACGAGTGCGGCGGCGCTGTTTGCTCGCGCCGTTCCCGAGAATCCGGCCGGCGTCGTGAACAGCCAGCAAGCGACGATGTCGGGCTGGAACGTCCCCGCGGGTGCGCAGAGCAACGCGATTCCAACCAGTAGCGCAGTGCCGGGCATATCGCCGGGCGTGAGCAGCGGACCGACGGGCGGCATCGCGAACATCGGCGAGGTGAGTCAACCGTTCACGGGCGTCGCCAAGGTCGACGAGTCGAGCGGCGGATCGGGGCCGAGCACGAGTGGCGCGAACGCACCGCCCGAGCGCATTGGTTTCGGCGGCGGGGCGGGTGCCGCGCCCGATCGCGCTGGCGGTGGTCCTGCATTCGGCGGCGCGGCACCGCGGTCGGCGGGCTCGCTACCGCCGCTACCGAAAGCGGCTCCGTATGTCCCGCCGGCGGGCGTTGGCGCACCTAGCGGGGGCGCGCCGAACGCGCCGCTCGATATCCCCGCGACGCGGCCCACGCCGATGCCGGGTATGGCGCGTCCCTCGAATGACGAGCGTCCGATCCCGCAGCTGCCGTTCACCAAGAAGCAGCTGATGATCGGCGGGGGCGGCTTGCTCGGTCTGATCATCCTGATCGCGATCATCACGAGCGGCGGCTCGAAATCCAAACCGACCAAGAAGGTGACGTCCAGCGGCTCGGGCTCGGCTTTGGTCGACAAGCCGCCGGTCATCAATGACGAGATCTCTGCAACGGTCGAACGCGCCAAGGCGCTGATCGCGAGTGAAGACTACGAGGCGGCGGTCTCGCTGCTGAAGACCGCTCGCAAGGATCACCCCGAGGACGCCGAGCTAGCGTTCCTGGCAGGCAAGGCGTACTTCGGCCAGCTGTGGTGGGCGGACGGAGTCGACAGCTTCCGGGACGCCATTGACCTCGACCCCTCCTACAAGAAGAACCCCGAGCTGCTGAAGACGGTGCTCAAGGGGTTCTTGACCACCCCGGACGTCGATGACCGGATCCTTGGCTTCATGCGTCACGACATCGGTGAACCACTACGGCCGTACCTGGAAGAAACGGCCGAAAAGCACCCCAAGAAAAACGTCCGCGCCCGCGCCCGCGCGGAGCTTGACGCTCGTCCCTGACGTCACGCGCAAGTCTGCGCGCAGGCACGTGAATTCTCGGTCAGGATCAGCATCCTCGACGGTGCAGATCCCCCAAACCGAAACCGTTCCTTAGACACCAATCCGGAACTGAAACCAAATTTTTTTCTGGCAGAGATCTGCTCGTAACACAGTGCGTAAAAACGCCATGTTTTTGCGGCCCACAGCCTTATCCACAGCGCGTCACAACCTCGTGGAAAACCGCCCAAAAGCCCGACGGGTCCACCCACAATCCACCCTCAATCCACAGCTAGTCCACGTGGATATCTTCCGGAGGGACACACTAGATGTAGGACATGCTCCCGTCCAACGCCCCAAATATAGCGCCATTTTTCTTGCCCGACCCTAGGGGTCTCAGTACAACGGAGACCCGCCGCACCTGTTTCGGAGAATTCGAACGGGAGTAACGACCGAAAATAACCGCCAGTGTTCGCTGTCATAGGGACCTGGTAGTTCGACTCCTTCGCAAACAAGTCCGCCGCTTTCCGCCAGCTTCGCTTCGCTTCGTCATTCTCTAGGGGTTACGGGCAGATCACCGATCTGCCATTGGGTGTACTGCGCCCCTAGATCGCTCCATTCGTCCGTTAGCTCGACCGATACGTCACCATTTTCTCACGCTACCAAGCACAAGGTTTAGGAGGGGTCACCATGCTCGTTAAGGCAGCCGCTGTCGCACCGGGACACACGCGAGGAGAAGATTCGCAGAAGGCCAACCGTTCAGCTATCCGCGCGTCGTCGCGCGTCATCAAGGACGAGCGTCCGGGGCTGACCTTCGAGCGCTTCTTCACGCGCCAGGGCGTAGACCCGTTCGACACCGTCGAATGGGAGAGCCGAGACGCGGTGATCTCCGGTGCCGATGGTCGGGTCTTCTTCGAGCAACGTGGCGTCGAGTTCCCCAAGACCTGGTCGCAGACGGCAACGAATGTCGTCGTCCAGAAGTACTTCCGCGGCACGCTCGGCACCAAGGACCGCGAGGTCTCGGTTCGCCAGATGATCGCCCGCGTTGCCGATACGATCTACGGCTGGGGCAAGGCCGACGGCTACTTCAAGAGCGAGCAGGACGCATGGGCGTTCCGTGACGAGCTCGTGCATCTCCTCCTCCACCAGAAGATGGCGTTCAACTCGCCCGTCTGGTTCAACGTCGGCGTCGAGGATCACCCGCAGTGCTCGGCGTGCTTCATCAACTCGGTTGATGACTCGATGTCCTCGATCCTCGGTCTCGCGAAGACCGAAGGCATGCTGTTCAAGTACGGCTCGGGCACCGGCTCGAACCTGTCGTCGCTGCGTAGCTCGCGCGAGCACCTCAATGGTGGCGGTACGGCGTCGGGCCCGGTCTCCTTCATGCGTGGCTTCGATGCGTTCGCAGGCGCGATCAAGAGCGGTGGCAAGACGCGTCGCGCGGCGAAGATGGTCATCCTCAATGTCGATCACCCCGACGTTGTCGATTTCATCGACTGCAAGGCGATCGAAGAGAAGAAGGCGTGGGCGCTGATCGACGCTGGCTACGACGGCGGCTTCAACGTCCAGGGCGGCGCATACGACTCGGTCAACTATCAGAACGCGAACCACTCGGTCCGCGTGACCGATGACTTCATGAACGCGGTCCTCCGCGATGGCGAATGGACTACCAAGTCCGTGACCAATGGTTCGGTCGTCGAGACACATTCGGCTCGCAACGTGATGCGGAAGATGGCTGACGCAGCCTGGGTCTGTGGCGACCCCGGCATGCAGTACGACACGACGATCAACGACTGGCATCCGTGCATCAACACGGCGCGCATCAACGCGTCGAACCCGTGCTCGGAGTACATGTTCCTCGACGACAGCGCGTGCAACCTCGCGTCGCTGAACCTCATGAGGTTCCGCCGTCCCGACGGCGAGTTCGATATCGAGTCGTTCAAGCGCGGCTGCCAGACCACGATCACCGCGATGGAGATCCTGGTCGACAACTCGAGCTACCCGACCGACCGGATCGCGCAGAACAGCTACGCGTTCCGCCCGCTCGGCCTGGGCTACGCGAACCTCGGCGCCCTGCTGATGTCGCGCTCGCTGCCGTACGACGGCGACTCGGGTCGCGCGTACGCGGCCGGCATCACCGCGCTCATGTGCGGTGAGGCGTATCGCCAGTCCGCGAAGATCGCATCCGATGCGACGGGCCCGTTCGTTGGCTACTCGGTCAACGAGACCCCGTTCCTGAAGGTCATGCGCAAGCACCGCGGCTCGGTCGAGCGCATCGATCAGCAATACGTGCCCGACGAGATGATCGCCGCCGCCCGCACCTCGTGGGACGACGCGATCACCCTCGGCGAGAAGTACGGCTTCCGTAACGGCCAGACCACGGTGCTCGCGCCGACCGGCACGATCGCCTTCCTCATGGATTGCGACACGACCGGCATCGAGCCCGACATCGCGATCGTGAAGTACAAGCGGCTCGTCGGTGGCGGTCTGCTCAAGATCGTCAACCAGACGGTTCCCGAAGCGCTCAGCCGCCTGGGCTACTCCGAGAAGGAGTGCGAGGCGATCCTTCAACACATCAGCGCGAAGGACACGATCGAGGGTGCGCCGCACCTCAAGAACGAGCACCTGCCGATCTTCGACTGCGC